>NZ_JAKGTE010000017.1:0-113527 GCF_022324665.1 Clostridium sp. YIM B02500
TTTCGCGAAATTATTATATCACAAAGGGATGACTTATTTATTTTTTACAAATTCTGTTTATTCAACAACCTATAATAAAATAAAAGACTTACTCAATTAAGAATAAGTCTCTAAAAAGATAATTAAAATATTGCTTTAATTACTCTTTCTCTATGTCATATTTTCAAAAATCCTTGGTACATTCAATATGCCATAACCCCAATATGGATTTGGAGTAATATCTCCACTTCTCGCCATTGCTCCTTTTGCAAGATATGCTTTAATAGTTTGTGCATACATATTAGGTTCATTTCCATTTACAATCCCCCATTGAAATAGCATAGCACAAACTCCAGATACAACAGCCGCTGATACACTAGTTCCGCTTACTACTGCCGTTGTGTTATTCGGGGCAACCGTTAGTGCATTTATTCCACCTGCTGCAACATCTATTCTATCAGTGTAGGATTCTAAAAAGGCCATACCAGAAAAATCAACAATATTGTTATTATTTTGATTATATGCCGCTACAGTTATAGCGTATATTGAGTTTCCTGGATTTGTTATAGTTCCAAATGGATCTGAAAAACTAAATCTCGTATCTCCAACTGTTAGCCCCTTTTGTGGTATCCAAGCATTAAATCTTCCATTAGAAATATAATTCGCCTGTATTCTGATTCTCCATATACCAGGCTGCAAATTATAAAATCTTATCCTTATCAACTCATCTCCAGTTACTTCTTCTGGAAAATAAAAATTAACTCTAATTGAGGTCTTCTCAAAAATAAAAGTATGATTTATGGTGTAATTAATTATTAAACTCAATATCCCAGAACTTTCCCCTGATGGTGAAACTATTTCAACCGTCATTATGTTAGGCAAATCAGCCCATATTTGCACCCATATATTTTTTTGTTCAGGTGACGCTTCTAACTCCGCAACCCCAGCACCAGGTGATTGCACTCCAACAATCTGAGTTACTGAACCAGATGTGTGGCCGCCAGCATCCCTCTGATTTCCAGTACCAGTAACTACCGCTATTCCTCCATTGCTTGATATTGCATCTATAAAGTCTTCCAGTATCCCTTCTCCCTTATGATTTCCTAAACTACTTCCAAGAGGAAAATATATAACCATTGGTTTGTTGGTCGTTAAAGCATATTCATACACATATTGCAATGCTGCAAAAATAGCAGTTATATTAAACACAGGAACTATTACGTCTGGAAACTGGACCTCATACGAAAAATCTCTTATAAGTTTTACTACTACAAAATTACAGTCTGGTGCAACACCCCTTAAATTCGGATTCTTTCCACTAGCTCCAATTATTCCAGCCATATTCGTCCCATGTCCAATTTCATCTCTGCTTGGAACTATATCATCTGGAGATCCTCCCTCCCTACTTGCTCTTATAGCATCATTTATTTTATTTCTATCAAATAATACCCCAAACGGTACAGATTCCGAACCGTTTTCGGCATTACTTATCAATGTTTGATCCCAAATATTTTCAATTCTTGTTTCCCCATTAGCATCCATAAACTCTTCGCTAAGATAATCAATACCCGAATCGATAATTGCTACATTTACACCTTTTCCTGTTAAATTCAATTGAGATCCGGTTTGTAAAAAGCTAGCTTGAGACGCATCTACTGGTGAAATATCTTGTAAAGTATAAAATTCTGCAGGAATAACATATACAATTGATGAAATATATGGTTCATTTCCCATATTGATTTCAACATCTTTTTTAACAGATACAACGGCATATCTATCATTGATTACTGTAACATAGTAATCTGGTATTTTAGAAATCTCAGCTTCAATATCTCCTTGATACTGTACAACATAATTATCATAATTAATATCATGAAAAATTCTTTCCATCAATATATTTTTTTTCATTTAAACTCCTCCATGTATCTCTTCGGAATCCTTATGAACGACTTCTATATATAATATTTTAATGTGTACAATATTCAGTTCTTTTAATTTATACACACTTAACTCCTTTATACTATTTATATTTAATAATATTTACATATATAATAAATTATTCGTAAAGAATATTTATAAAAAAAATAACATATCAACTTCTGATTAAGAAGTTAGTATGTTATTTTCTATTAAATTTAAATTACAACCTTTTGTATTTATTACTTTTTATAAAATTATTGTTGATTTGCTAATGTTTTATAAATTTCTAACCTTTCCTTCGCTTCAGATTCTGTTTTCTCGAATAATTTTTCTGACTCCTCTGGAAATGCTTTAGCAAGGGATGCATATCTTACTTCACCCATTAAGAAGTCTTTAAAATCTTCTTTTGGATCTTTAGAATCTAATATAAATGGATTCTTTTCTCCCTTTAATGCTGGATTATATCTATAAAGATGCCAATATCCACAATCAACTGCTTTCTTTTCTTCCTCTTGAGTATTTGACATTCCTACTTTTATTCCATGATTAATGCATGTAGAATATGCTATTATCAATGAAGGACCATCATATGCTTCTGCTTCTGTTATAGCTTTAATAGTTTGATTCTTATCTGCTCCCATACAAACTTGGGCTACATAAACATATCCATATGTCATTGCCATTCTTCCTAAATCTTTCTTCTTCGTCCTCTTCCCAGATGCAGCAAATTTTGCAATTGCTGCTGTTGGAGTTGATTTTGATGACTGACCACCAGTATTTGAGTAAATTTCTGTATCGAATACTAATATATTTACATTTTCATTCATTGCTATCACTTGATCTAGACCTCCATAGCCTATATCATAAGCCCAACCATCTCCTCCAAATATCCACTGTGACCTTTTTACGAAATATTCTTTATCCTTTAATATCTCTTTAGCAATTTCACTATTTTCTTTTTCAAGAACTTCAACTAACCTTTCTGCCCTTTCTCTTGTTCCATCCCCAATATCCTTATTATCTAACCATTCTTTAAGAACAGTTTCAGTTTCCTCTGACATATTACTTTCAAGGGCGATAGCAACATTATTCGCTATTCTTTCTCTTATTGTTTTAACACCTAAATACATTCCATATCCGAACTCAGCATTATCTTCAAACAATGAATTTGCCCATGCTGGCCCATGACCATGTTCATTAATTGTATATGCCATTTCATATGACCCTGCTGCCCAAATTGATGAGCACCCTGTGGCATTTGCAATCATCATTCTATCACCAAATAATTGTGTCACAAGCCTTGCATATGGAGTTTCACCGCAACCTGCACATGCTCCATTAAACTCAAGTAATGGTCTTTCAAATTGGCTTCCTTTAAGAGTGTATTTATTTAGCGGATTTTTAGGTTTAACTCTTTCCATATAATAATTCCAAGCTTCAATTTGCTCGTGTTGACTATCTTGTGATTTCATTACTAATGCTTTACCTGGTGCTGGACATACTTGTGCGCAATTACCACATCCAGTACAATCAAGCGGAGTAACACCAATTGAGAAATATACCTTTTCATTAACTTTTATTCCTTTTGCATCTAATACTTTTAGGCCTTCGGGAGCCTTTTCTTTTTCATCTTCATTTAGCAAGAATGCTCTAATTGTAGCGTGTGGACATATATATGAACATTGTGTACATTGAATGCAGTTTTCTGGTATCCACTCAGGCACATTTACAGCTATTCCTCTCTTTTCATAAGACGTTGTTCCAGACATAAAAGTACCATCTTGTATTCCTGCTTTTACGAAATGGGACACTGGCATTGAATCGCCCTCTAACCTATTCATTGGCCTAGTAATTTCTTTAATGAATTCTGGAAAATTCTCATCAAGCTCAAGTTTATCGTCTAAATCAGTATTCCAACTATAAGGAACCTTAATTTTAGTTATTCCTTCTAACCCTGCATCTATTGCTGCGTGATTCATATTAACAATTTTTTCGCCTTTATTACCATATGATCTAACAACTGCTTCTTTTAAAAATTTAATAGCATCTTCAACTGGAATTATGTTTGCTATTTTAAAGAATGCAGCTTGCATTATCATGTTTATTCTTCCTCCAAGGCCAACATCTTGAGCGATTCTAACTGCATTTATTATATAAAATTCTATATGATTTTGAGCAATATACCTTTTTATAGATGCTGGTAATCTCTCATCCAATTCTTCGGGCGTCCAAATTGCATTTAATATAAATTTACCATTCTTTTTTAACCCTCTAATTACATGATATTTATACACATAAGATTGATTATGACACGCAACAAAATCCGGTCTATCAATTGGATATCTAGATTTAATTGGCTTATCACCAAATCTTAAATGCGAAACTGTAAGTCCTCCTGATTTTCTAGAATCGTAATCAAAGTATCCTTGAGCATACATATCTGTATTATCTCCGATAATCTTAATTGCACTTTTATTCGCACCAACTGTACCATCTGATCCTAAACCCCAGAATTTGCATGATGTAATTCCATCAGGAGTGGCATCTATATGTTCAAATGTTCTTAAAGATGTATTTGTAACATCATCAATTATTCCAATTGTAAAGTTATTTTTTGGTACATCTAAAAATAGGTTATCATAGACCGCAGCAATATGAGCTGGTGTTGGATCTTTTGATCCAAGTCCAAATCTTCCACCAACAACAATCGGAGCATTATCCATTCCGAAAAATGCTCTTGATACATCTAGATAAAGTGGCTCTCCAACTGACCCTGGTTCTTTCGTTCTATCTAAAACTGCAATTTTTCTTACAGTCTTTGGAATAGCCTTCAATAGTTTATCCACTGAAAACGGCCTATATAACCTCACTTTTACAAGCCCTACTCTTTGTTTATTATTATTTAGAAAATCTACAGTTTCTTCTATAACATCATTTACTGCCCCCATAGAAATTATAATTCTATCAGCATCATGTGCTCCATAATAATCAAAACAATGATATGATCTACCTGTAAGCCTAGTAATCTCAGTCATATATTGTTCAACAATTTCCGGAACATCATCATAATATTTATTTACAGCTTCGCGCATTTGAAAGTAAATATCTTGATTCTGAGCAGTTCCTCTTATAACAGGATGATTTGGATTTAAAGCTCTTTTTCTAAATTCATCAAGCGCCTTATAATCTAGTACCTTAACAAGTTCATCTGGTTCAATTACCTCTATTTTTTGAATTTCATGAGATGTTCTGAATCCATCAAAAAAATTCATAAAAGGTATTCGTGATTTTATAGTAGCTAAATGCGCCACTCCACTTAAATCCATTACTTCTTGAACAGATCCTTCTGCAAGCATTGCAAACCCGGTTTGCCTTGCTGCCATAACATCTTGATGATCTCCAAATATACTCAGTGCTGATGTTGCAATTGCTCTAGCAGCTACATGTATGACACATGGCAGCAATTCTCCTGCTATTTTGTACATATTAGGAATCATTAATAGTAATCCTTGGGATGCTGTATATGTTGTTGTTAATGCACCTGCTTGAAGCGAACCATGCAGTGCACCAGCTGCTCCTGCTTCTGACTGCATTTCAACAACTTTTAACGGTTGCCCAAAAATATTTTTTTTCCCTTGTGCAACCCATTCATCCACATGTTCTGCCATTGGTGATGATGGAGTTATCGGAAAAATCACTGCTGCTTCCGAAAATCCATATGACATATATGCAGCAGCTGTGTTACCATCCATAGTTTTCATTTTTCTCATTGTATTTACCTCATTTTCTCTTTGTTTCTATATTGTTAATTATTAATTCTATCTTCATTTATAGTATTACTAAAAAATTTTGATAGTATGTATTTTTCAATGAAGTAATTCCATGTTCTTCAAATGATAATATGATTTTAGATTAAATAAACAAAAGTTATAATATTCTCACTTATTCGTATGTTTCCAACGGAAATACATGAGAGTATTATAACTTTTAAAATGTTCAAATTTATATTTTTCACATACCACAACTTTCATATTAATAAAAAAATAGGCACTAGCTTTTTATATATTTATATACGAATTTAAAGTTTTTACTTGACTGAAAATAACATTTTACATTTCGTTTGATTTTAAATAAGGTCTAGTTTCTATACTATCTAATAATAATTATTTTTCCAAAGCTTCCTTCAAAGTATGCCATGCTAAAACTGCACATTTAACTCTTGCTGGCATGTTTGAAATATTTTTAAAGGCCATAGCATCTTCTAACGCATATAATTCTTCATCATCTTTAATTTCTCTTTTAATCATTCCAATAAAAGTTTCTGTAAGCTTTAATGCTTCTTCGATATTTTTACCCTTTATCAAATCTATCATAATTGATGTAGATGCTTGAGATATTGCACATCCTTGCCCAGTGAAAGCTAAATCTTCAATAACACCATTGTTTAATTTAAGTTCTAAAGTAATTTCATCTCCACAGCTAGGATTATGACCCTTTTCCTTAATATCTGGGTTATCTAAGTTTCTCTTATTATGCTTAGAAGTGCTGTGCTCCATAATAAGTTCTGTATAAATAGCATTTAAATCCATCTAAATTACCTCCATTTTAAAAACATTTCATATGTTTTCTTTGTTGCTTCTATTAACTTATCTACATCTTCTTTTGTATTATAAAAGTAGAAACTAGCTCTGCAGGTTGCATTTATACCCATATATCTCATTAATGGCTGAGCACAATGATTGCCTGATCTTATTGCAACACCATGAGAATCAAAAACTGAAGCAACATCATGAGGATGAACGCCCTCTATGTCAAAAGAAATAATTCCACCTCTATTGCTTAAATCCTTAGGCCCATATAGCTTTACATAAGGCAGTTCTTGGAATTTTTCAAGTGCATAACTTGTAAGTTCTCTTTCCATTTCATCTATTTTATCTATTCCTATATTTTCTAGATAATCAATAGCTGCTGCAAGCCCTACAGCACCCTCAACGTTTTGAGTACCACCTTCAAACTTAGATGGCAATTCTGCAAAGGTTGCTTCCTGCTCATAAACATATTCAATCATATCTCCACCAACTATATATGGTGGCATGCTTTCCAAAAGCTCCTTCTTGCCGTAAACTACGCCAATTCCCATTGGGCCTAAAAGTTTGTGTCCTGAAAATACTAAAAAATCTGCATCTAAGTCTCTTACACTTACCTTCATATGTGGTACACTTTGTGATCCATCTACAATTACTTTAGCACCTTTTGAATGAGCATACTCTATAATCTCTTTTACTGGATTTATAGTACCAAGTGCATTTGATACCTGTGTTATGCTCACTAGTTTAGTTCTTTCAGTAATCTTCTCTTTAATTTCTTCTTCTGGAATTTCTCCGTTTTCATTTACGTACATATATTTTAATGTTGCTTTTTTGGCTCTAGCTACAATCTGCCATGGAATAAGGTTTGAATGATGCTCTGCAATTGAAATAACAATTTCATCGCCTTCATTAATGTTGTTCATTCCATAAGAGGATGCTATAAGATTAAATCCTTCTGTTGCATTTTTAGTAAAAATAACTTCTTTTGAAAATTCTGCATCAATAAAATTTCTAATCTTTTCTCTTGAATCATCATAGGCTTGAGTTGCATCAATACTTAACTTATAAGCACCTCTATGAGGATTTGCATTACTTACTTTATAGTAGTTTTCAATAGCCTCTAAAACTTGAACAGGCTTTTGAGTTGTAGCACCGCTATCTAAATAAACTAATCTTTCTCCATTTTCGTTTGCCCTCAAAACAGGGAAATCTTTCAAAAAATCTATATTATTCATTTTTAAGTCCCCTGTCTACTTCTTGTAATATTTCTTCTATAACGTCATTATCACCAATTGAATCTATTATTGGATTAAATGCAGCTCTAACAATAACAATCTTAGCTTCATCATAACTTAATCCTCTGGACATCAAATAAAATAACTTGTTTTCATCAATTCTTCCTGAAGATGCTGCATGTTCTCCTGAAACATCATCTTCTGCACATAATAGCACTGGCATTGCTTTAGCTCTAGCCTCTTTTGAAAGGAGCATACAATATTCATCTTCTGCACCAACACTTTTAGATGCACCAGTTTTAAAATCCAAAGTTCCTTTGAAAGACTTTCTAGCTTTTCCTTGAAGTGCTCCTTTAACATTTATATTAGAATTACTTCTTTGACCTTTGTGAGTAATAATGTAATTAATGTCTATAAGTTTATCTTTATTTCCTAAATAAATAGAATTTATATTGGCAGCTGATTTATCACCTATTAAATCTCCATGATAATTGTAAATACTATATTGTCCTCCAAGGTCTACTGATATAAAATCAACCTTTCCATCTTCTTCAATATCTGAAACATTAGAATCGAAATGAACGGTATTTTCATTTAAAAAATTCACTTTAGTCAGTTTAATTTCACTATTCTTCTTTGAATATATAGTACAAATTCCATTATGATAACCAATTGAATCGTCCAAAGATTTATACTTTACTATAATAGAAGCTTTAGAATTTTCTTCTCCAACAATTATTAAATTATCTACTAAAGAGCTGTTATCTTTATCCATATTAAATTCTATAATTATTGGTTCTTCAGTTTTTATATTTCTACCTATTGTTATTACATAACCTTGGTTGAAACCTTCTTTACCTTGGTTTATTAAATCTTCACTGACTCCATATTGAAACTCTCTATATAAAGTTAATATTTTATCATTTTCTAACTTTTGAATATCAACGCCTTCTAAGCCCTTGATTTCTACGTTATCGAACTTTTTAATTTCTCCAATATTTAATTTTCCAAGGCTTATATCATTAATATTAACCCAGCTTTTAGTTCTTATTGGAGTTTTATTTAAATTATTAAATTGTATAGCCTTCATTTCTCTCACCTACCCTATGCTTCCTTCTAATTCTATGTTGATTAAATTGTTCATTTCTACTGCATATTCTAATGGTAATTCTTTTGATATAGGTTCCACAAACCCTCTTACTATCATAGATTTAGCTTCATCTTCACTTATTCCTCTAGTCATAAGGTAGAAAATAGAATCATCACTTATCTTACCTATTTTTGCTTCATGACCAATTTCAACATCATCATTTAATAAATCAATTACTGGAATAGTGTCTGATTTTGATTTATTATCTAACATTAGAGATTCACAGGATACCATAGATTTTGAATTATAGGCGTTTGAATTTACCTTTAACACTCCTCTATAAGTAGCTTTTCCACCGTTTCTTGAAATTGATTTTGAGTTTATAGTAGAAGAAGTGTTTGGTGCGGCATGTATAACCTTTGCTCCAGTATCTAAGTTTTGCCCCTTACCTGCAAAAGATACACCTGTAAATTCTGCTCTTGCTCCTTCGCCCTTTAATATACTCATAGGATATAGCATCGATATTTGTGAACCAAAAGAACCTGATACCCATTCTATTGTTCCATTCTTTTCAACAATTGCTCTCTTAGTGTTTAAGTTAAGCATGTTCTTTGACCAGTTTTCTATTGTACTATATCTTAGTGTTGCGCCTTCTTTTACATAGAGCTCAACACAGCCTGCATGTAAATTTGTAACGCTATACTTTGGAGCTGAGCAACCTTCAATAAAATGAAGCTTTGCTCCTTCATCTACAATAATTAGTGTATGTTCAAATTGTCCTGCTCCAGGTGAATTTAATCTGAAATAAGATTGTAGCGGTATGTCTACATTAACCCCTTTAGGAACATACACAAAAGATCCTCCTGACCAAACAGCTCCATGAAGTGCAACAAATTTATGATCATTAGGTGTAACACACTTCATAAAATATTCTTTAACTAAATCCTCATGTTCTCTTAATGCTGTTTCCATATCAGTATAAATTACGCCTTGTTTTACTAAATCTTCTTTTATACTGTGGTAAACTACTTCTGAGTCATACTGTGCTCCAACTCCAGCAAGTGATTTCTTTTCAGCTTCTGGAATTCCTAGTAAATCAAAAGTTTTCTTTATATCCTCAGGCACTTCATCCCAAGAACCAACTAAGCTGCTCTTTGGCCTTACATAGGTTACAATGTTATCCATATCTAACTCATCCAAGGATGGTCCCCATGTTGGTAATTTCAATTTATTATATATTTCTAAAGATCTTAATCTAAAATCTCTCATCCATTTGGCTTCATTTTTTTCTTCTGAAATAGTTTCAATTATATCTTTTGTTAAGCCTTTTTCAGATTTAAAACTAAAGCTGTCTTCATTTTTAACATCATAGATTCCTCTATCCATTTCATCTATATAAGTCTTCTTTTTGTTTTCCATCTTATTTCACCACCTTTATATAGCTACATTTTCTTTAAAAGATTCATAACCCTTTTCTTCAATTTCATTAGCTAAACTTCCATCTCCGGTTTTAACTATTCTTCCATCTACTAATACATGAACATAATCAGGTTTTAAATTTTCTAATATTTTTGTATTATGAGTAATAATTAAAACTCCATTGTTTTCATTTGAGAACATTTTAATACCTTTAGAAACAATTCTTATAGCGTCAACATCGAGTCCAGAATCTGATTCATCTAAAATTGCCAACTTTGGATTTAAAGTTAACATTTGCAGTATTTCATTTTTCTTCTTTTCTCCACCTGAAAATCCTACATTTAAATATCTGCTTGCATAGCTTTCATCTATTTTTAATTCCTTCATATTGTTCTTTAAATCTAAGTCAAACTTAAAATGTTTTAGCACATTTCCATCTGTAGTTCTCTTAGCATACTTTAAGAAATTCTCTACAGTAATTCCTGGAATTTCTTCTGGGTATTGGAATGATAAAAATAAACCTTTTTTAGCTCTTTCATCAGTCTTTAATTCATTTATGTTTTCACCTTCGAATTCTATATCTCCACTCAATCTTTTATATTTAGGATTATTTAAAAGAGCATTGGCTAGAGTAGATTTACCAGCTCCATTTGGTCCCATTATTACGTGAACTTCACCTTTATTTATTTCAAGATTTAATCCTTTTAAAATCTCTTTATCATCTGCTTCAATTCTTAAATCACACACTTTTAACAAACTCTTATCCATAACAATTCTCCTATCTAACTAATATTTAATTAACTATGTTTTTCACAGAACACCTGTCTAAACTCCATAAATGTAATTCTTATATATAATTTCTTTATATGTATAAATTTTAAAGTGCATTTTAAATACACCTTAATATTAGCACAGGTTTTTTTAATGTGCAATACAAATGCACATTTTATTTTTAACCAATTTACTTTTTTTTATTATAAGGTATAATGAAACTAAAGAAGGGATGTGAAAATTTGAACTTATCTAAGTTTTCAGATTATGCTTTTAGAATTTTAATATATTTAGCTAAGAATCAAGATAAAATATGCACTGTGGAAGAATTGGCATCTAACCTTGAAATATCTGAACATCATTTAAAGAAAATCGTTCATAGGCTAGGTAAAACTGAATATGTAATATCAACTAAAGGAAGAAATGGTGGCTTAAAACTTGGGTTGGAGCCTAAAGACATAAACCTTGGAAAAATATTAATAATTACAGAGGAAAGTATATCTGTATCTGAATGTTTTTCAAGTGCAAAACATACTTGTTCCACTTCAAAATGTAAATTAAAAGCAATATTATCATCATCTATTAATTCTTTTGTTGATGAATTTAGCAAATATACTTTAGAGGATATTTTATAGCAAGATAAAGTTTTTATACTTTATCTTGCTATAATTTTTTATTCAAATTCTATCATTAGAAAAATATTTTTTTGTCTAAAGCCTTATCACAAAAACCATATACTTATAAAAAATCAAGAAAATAATTAGGCTGTACTGATTTCTAAATTACATAAATCAGTATTTTTTATGCACCCATTAAATGTATACTTATATATAAAAATAAAGGTGTTACAGTCGCTTCCCACTATAACACCATTTACTTATGAATTGTATTTTTTCTCCAATTCTTCTAATATTAAAATATTATCTTTTTTTATGTGATTATTTACTTCTTCAAAGTCAATACATTCCTTATTTATACCTGTTAATGTGCCTGCATTTAATTCTCTTTTGGCAAATGTATATACAACTTTATCTTCTTTATCAATATGTCTCTCTAATAAATGCGTATAGGAGATAGCATTAGAAATTACGTCTAAAATAGCTTCTTCATCCCCATTTTTTAGATTTTTAAGTGCAGCTTGAAGTTCACTTATGTGTAGTCTTCCAAGATCATGCTCCACAAGCATACCATGCTTAACTATTTTTTCAGCGGTTGGGCCTATTTCTTCAACCATTCTATTAAAAAGCATTACTTCTTCTTTTTTATGATGATGAGAATCAGCAAAGTTTCTAATAAAACCTATCATAGAATTAAAATCATCATAACTTATTTTTTCACCTTTGTATAATCTAAAACAAGCTTTTCTTACAACGACCAACATTCTTTTTATATACTTATGTTCTTCCATCATTAAATCTATAGCATCCATATCTTTTCCTCCTATTACATATTTTCATTACAAATAATAGTGATAAATTTAATCATCGTATAACCAAAAATATAGCTGGGTACTCTATTATTCTTAAATTATTAACCCATAAAAATTCTTAATTCTAAGGATCTTATTTTCTTCTTATCACCATTATATTATCGCCTTGTTCCACATACTCAAAATTAGAATTGATTGCATTTACAAATTCTTTAACCCATAAACTTCTTAACTTGTAGAAATAATCGACGTCACCTTCTTCTTTATTCCAAATATCACTATGAACGCATACTCTTCTCTTCCATTCAACCATATCTTCTTCTGCTTTAATTACTTCATTGACTCTATCACATGGCATTCCATCTAAAATATAATCATTGATACTGTCAAAAATTTCACCTGCATTTGTAAGTTCCATTCCTTTTTCTTTAACTTCGCTGGCAGCTTTAATCCCTTGGCTAGAATAAATCTCTTCTAATTTTGTAGTGACACCTTTATTATTATTTACAAGTTTTGTTGTCCACGCAGCCATTCTTCCCTCTGCTGAATGAATTTTTCCTTGTAACCATCCATGGATATTACTTGTGTCTATCATTTCTTCTAGTGGAAGATTCGGAGTTGGCTCACCATACTTTTCATTAATTTCTTTACGTAACTCTTCTACATTCAAACCATCTTCTTTTGCAAGGTTTATTATCTCACCTTCTAATTTTTCAAACCATAAAATCTTATTAAATAACCAATAATGTATCCTTCCTAAAAATAAACTCATATTTTTTCTCCTCCTATAGCAAAAGTATTTAACTAGAAAATAAAACCTTTATTATTTTTAAACTTAAAACAATTTAAAGATCTATATTTATTTACTTCAAATACTTATTTATATTATGTTTTATTTGTAAATTTATAATACCATATTATTTTATATTTTTACGTAACATATGATACAAATCCATAAAAAAGATATATAAGAAAATCCTATATTTTATCCTTTTTTATAGAAATATTTTTCATTTTATTTTAGAAGTCAATAAAAGAAGCAGTGGCTGTTTTTAACTTCCACTGCTTCCTATACCCTTATATTAACTTACCCTCTTATTTTCCCATAAATCTTATTTTTGTACTGGTTTCTTTATTATTCCTAATATTATTGCCCCAACTACTGCACCAATGATTATTGATGCTAAGTATTGAAGTGGATTAGTTACTATTGCAATAACAAATATTCCACCGTGAGGTGCTCTTAATGCACATCCAAATGCCATTGAAAGAGCTCCAGCAACTGCTGAACCAATTATACAAGATGGTAGTACTCTTATTGGATCTGCTGCTGCAAAAGGAATCGCACCTTCTGAAATAAATGATAATCCCATTATATAGTTTACAAGACCTGCTTGCCTATCTTTTTCAGTAAATTTATTTCTAAATACTGTAGTACATATTGCAATTGCAAGTGGTGGAACCATACCACCAGCCATAACAGCTGCCATTATATCAAAGTTTCCACTAGCAAGTGATGCTGTACCAAAAAGATAAGCTGCTTTGTTAACTGGACCACCCATATCAACTGACATCATACCACCTAAAACAATACCTAAAAGAATCTTACTTGTACCACCCATTGAGTTAAGTGCACCAGTGATACCTGTATTTATTGATCCCATTATTGGGTTTATGAATAACATTATAACACCGATTAAAAATGTTCCTAGTAAAGGATATAAAAATACTGGTTTTATACCTTCTAAACTGTTTGGTAAACCTGCAAATAACTTCTTAAGACCAACAACTAAATATCCAGCAATGAAACCTGCAAGTAATGCCCCTAAGAAACCACCAGAAACTGCTGGAACCTTTGGATCAAAAGCGCTTGCAAAAGTAATACCGGCACTAGCTAAAGCACCACCAACAAAACCTACTGAAAGAGCTGGTCTATCTCCAATACTCATTGCAATAAATCCAGCAAGAACTGGTAACATAAATCCAAATGCAGTACCACCAATCTTCATCAATACGGCTGCAATAGGTGTACCTGAACCAAAACCACTTGGATTAGCCGGATTGAATGTATCAAATAAGAATGCTAATGCTATTAATATACCACCACCAATTACAAACGGTAACATATGTGATACACCATTCATAAGATGCTTATAAATTTGGCGTCCAACTGATTCGTTTGAAACATCTTCGCTGCTATCGGCACCTCCAGCATGATGATATATTGGAGCATTTCCACTTATAGCTTCCTCAATCAATTGTGCTGACTTGTGTATTCCATCTGCAACCTTGGTTTTAATTACTCTCTTACCATCAAATCTAGCCATTTCTACATTTTTATCAGCTGCTATAATTATACATTCTGCATTTGCTATTTCTTCTTTTGTTAAAACGTTTTTAGCGCCGCCAGAACCATTTGTCTCAACTTTTATTGAGACCCCCATATCTTTCCCCTTACTTTCAAGACTTTCAGCTGCCATGTAAGTATGTGCAATTCCTGTTGGGCATGCAGTTACTGCTAATACTCTATAACCACTTTTATTCATCTCTATTTCCCCCTTTACCTCTTCAGGAAACTTTTCCATTTCCTTCTTATCTATTAACCTTAAAAACTCCTCTTTATCAGAACAGTCGATTAAGCTTGTTCTAAATGCTTCATCCATTAATATAGTAGATAATCTTGCCAATACTTCTAAGTGTAAATTATCATTATTATCTGGTACAGCAATCATGAAGAAAAGATGTGCTGGTTGACCATCTAATGAATCATAATCAACACCCTTTTTACAAATTGCAGCTGCAAGAGATGCTTTCTTTACTGCACTCGTTTTTCCATGTGGAATCGCTATTCCATCCCCTATCCCAGTTGTACTTAATTCTTCCCTGGCTAATATTGCTTTTTTATATTCTTCCTTATTATTTAAATTTCCTGTTTTATCCATTAAATCAACTAATTCATTTATACATTGTTCTTTTGTATTTGGATTAAAATTTAAGTTTATGCCTTGTTTGTGTAATAAATCTACAATCCTCATTGTTAGCCTCCTAAAATTTAAATATATTTTTATTCTTTTGTAAAAATCATAATACTAGTTAAACTACTCTTGTCAAAACTTTAAAATATAATAAGATTCAACTCATACTAGCATAAATTCACTATTAAATTTGCTTTAATAATTCATATACTTGTTCTTTAGTTGCCAATTCTTCTGAGAAAGCACTTGCACTTCCTGTAGCAATTCCCATTTTGAACGCTTCTTCTATATTTTTATTTTTCAAATATCCACATAAGAAACCAGCCACCATTGAATCTCCAGCCCCAACTGAATTTTTAAGTATTCCTTTTGGAACAGCTCTTTTTATCGGATCTCCATTTTCAGGTAGTAGAATTGCTCCATCACCTGCCATTGAAATAAGAACATTTTTTGCTCCCATTTCTTGAAGTTTTCTACCATATTTAATTATGTCTTCATCATCTTTTAATTCTACATTAAACATTTCTGCAAGTTCATGATGATTTGGTTTTATCAAAAACGGTTTATATTTTAATACCTTTAATAGCAAATCTTTTGTTGCATCAACTATGAACTCTACACCCTTATCCAATAAGCTGTTCATAATGCTTTCATATATATTATCTGGCACACTATTTGGTATACTCCCTGATAATATTAAATAATCGCCTTTTGTTAGATGTGAAAGTTTTTCATGTAAGAGGTTTAACTCTTCATCAGTTATTGCTGGTCCAGATCCATTAATTTCTGTTTCTCCATCACTTTTAAGTTTCACGTTTATTCTAGAAAATCCACTTTTTAATTTTATAAAATCACAGTTTACGCCATGGCTTTGTATTTGTCTTAGAATTTCATCTCCAGTAAATCCAGCAACATATCCAAGAGCTGTATTAGCTACCCCTAGATTTTTAAGAACTATGGATACGTTAATTCCTTTACCACCCGCATAAATATTTTCTTCTTCAGTTCTATTTAATGAATCAACCTTAAATGAATCAACTTTAACAATATAATCTAAAGAAGGATTAAGAGTTATTGTATTAATCATTTTTTACCACCTCTATTACATTAGTATCATAACTAATATTATTATCAATTTTTGTTGTTATTAATGTTGAATCTGCTATTGCTCCGAAAGTTATAAAACTAACTTTTTCTAATTTAGATTGATCTGCCAATACATATGATTCTCTGCACATTTTCATTGCTTGAGCTTTAACCATTGCTTCATTCATATCTGGAGTTGTATAACCGCTCTCGTTGCTTACGCCATTTACTCCAAAGAAACCTTTTGAGAAATTATATTTTTTCAAATCTTCTACAACAGTACTTCCTACTATTGCTTCAGTTATAGCTTTAACTTCGCCTCCAACAATAAAAGTCTTAAAACCTCTTTCCAAAAGCTTTTTTGCATGAACTATTCCATTAGTTACAACTATTATTTCGTTGGCTTCAATAAAATCTATTAAGATCTCAGTTGTTGTTCCAGCATCCAAGTAGAGTATATCCCCATCTTCAATTAATGCAGCAGCATGCTTTGCTATTTCAGATTTTTCATCTACATTCAAAGATTGTCTAACATTAACTTTATAATCGTGCTTGGATGTACTCTCACCTATTGCAATTGCACCTCCATGAATTTTCTTCAAAAGCCCCTCACTATCAAGTGTATTTAGATCTCTTCTAACTGTAGATTCCGAAGCATCCAGTAATTTTACTAAATCAGTAACAGATACTATTCCTTTTACCTTCAACTCCTGAAGAATGATATTAAACCTTTCTTCTGTAAACATTATCATCACTCCTCTGATATAATAATAACTTATATTTCAATAAAAATCAACCATTTTATTTCAAAAAAAATCACTTTTTTCATGCTTATTGATTTTTATTGATTGTTTTTATTCATATTTAAATATTTTGTTCTTCTGTTGACCGTTTCAAGTTATTTAACTTATACAATATTGGTTCTAAAAGTAATCCTTCTCTTGCCGGGTAATCATAAGAACTGCTTTCTTTAATACAATCTTCAACGAATTTGCATGATTCTTCAACGCTCTTTTCTAATGAGTTACCATCCATAATTAATCCAATCAAAACTGATGTAAAAACATCTCCAGTTCCTGGATAAGATCTTTCTATCCTATCCCTAATTATTAATTTGAAAGAATCGTTTTCTCCATTATATACAGCTATCCCAATCTTCTTTTTATTTGCGACAGGTGCACTTGTGATTATTACGTTTTCACATCCAAAACTATATAATTTTCTAGAAAGCGCTAATAGCTTTTCTTCATTTACTTCATCTACGATCTTTTCATCACATAGAATACATGCTTCCGTAAAGTTAGGTGTAATGATATGCGAGTATCTTATTATCCTTTTTAAGCTATCTGAATATTCCTTATTAAAATTACTATAATATGAACCATTATCAGCGAAAATAGGATCGAGTACTACCAATGATTCATTCTTGTTTACAGATTCTAATAAAAGTAAAGTTTCTTCAATATTATTAGTACTTCCTAAGTATCCAACAAATATACTTTCAAAATTCATGTTCAATTCAAGATAGTGTTGAACTGCCTTACTTATATATCCATCCAATCTTTCTATGTTTGGTCTAAAACCTCCAGTATGACTTGTTAATATCATAGTAGGTATTGGACAAACCTCCACCCCCAAAGTTGATAGAATAGGAATTACATTGGTTAAAGCCGCTTTTCCTATTCCGCATAAATCATGTAAAACAGCTGCTCTTTTTATAGGCTTTATCATAGATTTCTCCTCTCTAAAACATTTTTACATTTAGTTCTTTAATTCTTCGTCATATTCAATAGAAATATAACTTCTTTGTAAAAAATTATAGTATTAATACCTAAATCAGGCAAATTAATTACCATAAAATTGTATTGCATTTGAACTTTTACTTTGTTCTTATTATATTTATCTAATAATTTTAACCTTTAATAAAAAAATGCTATATCCCTATCTATTAAAGGTTATATAGCACTTCACTGTTATTATCTATAAGAATTTCAATTCTTTTAACCTGTCAATTAAATTAATCTTGTTATCTTTCGCTACCTGCCTTATCTCTAGTTCAATGCCTTTCTCGTAAAGTTTCTTGAAACATTCTATATCTTGATTATTTACGGATATAGCACCAGTGATTTGTTTTTTTCCATCCTTATAGCACATTCCTCCAACATTTACAGATTTAATATCAACTCCACCTTCAATCATTCGAAGCACATCTGCTGGATTAGTAAACAAAAATAAAGTTTTAAAATTTTTATATTTAGGATCCTTATAAGCTTTGATAGCGGTTTCTATTGGTATTACATAAGCTTTAATTCCTTTTAATGCTACTTGAAGTAACAACTGTTTTCTCAAATCATCTTTAGCAACTTCATCACTACACGCCATAATTCTGTTACACCCACTTGCTTTTGACCATATGGTTGCAATCTGTCCATGTATTAATCTGTCATCAATTCTTACAAAGCTAATTTCCATGATTTCAAAACCCCTTCAAATTTTATACTATAAAATATTTTATATTAATTCTATATTTATCATGTACATTTAAACGCAGCTATCCCCAACGCTACATTTCATTTTTAAAATTTGTAATTATAATATCACAAAATGTATTCATTTTCAATCACAACAATTCACTTTCCTTCAAACAAAATCGTGATAATCCCACTTAAAGCTCAAAATAAGATTTTCTTTATATTATTATTTATTAAAAAATTAAGCTATAATCATTTACTCTTATTTATGTTATGTTGAAATTTAGTTTCTGCATCCTAGCCTTAATTAATCATTTAACTTGCTAGAATTTTAAATATAGATTTATCTTTGAAGGATTTATACTTAAATTACTCAATTAAATTCATTATATTCAGTAAAATACAAATTATAATTTTTATAACAAAAATAGCATATTAAAGTAATTTTAATATGCTAAATTGTTTATATTTTTTACTCAAGTATACTTTCTTATGCTGAATTTTATAAAGTAACACCTTGTTTTAAAATAGCTAACTCTTTAAATTTATTAATTTCATTATTTACATATTTTCCATTAGCCACTTCAACCACATATTTTATAAATTCTTCTGTTACTTCACTCAAAGTCTTATCTTCAACTAAAGTTCCTGCATTAAAGTCCATCCAATGTGGCTTTAAATTGTATAATGGAGTATTTGTTGATATCTTCATTGTTGGAACAAATGTACCAAACGGTGTTCCTCTACCTGTTGTAAATAAAACCATATGACAACCAGCTGCCGCTAAAGCTGAGGCTGCAACTAAATCATTTCCTGGTCCACTTAAAAGATTTAATCCATTAGTTTTTAAAGTTTCACCATATTTTAATACACCTACAACTGTTGAATCTCCTGATTTTTGTGTACAGCCTAAAGATTTATCCTCTAATGTTGTAATTCCACCAGCTTTATTTCCTGGAGAAGGATTTTCATATATAGGCTGATTATAAGCCATGAAATATTCTTTGAAATCATTTATTAAATGTACAGTTTTATCAAAAGTTTCATTATCTTTAGATCTATTCATAAGAATTGTTTCAGCACCAAACATCTCAGGAACTTCTGTAAGTATTGTTGTTCCACCTTGTGCAACTAAGAAATCTGAAAAACTACCTACAAGAGGATTTGCAGTTATTCCTGAGAATCCATCTGAACCACCGCACTTCAATCCAACTTTTAAATTTGATAGAGATACTGATTCTCTCTTATCATCTTTCATATTTTCATAAAGCTCACGTAATATCTTTGCACCCTCTTCTATTTCGTTAGAAACTTCCTGTGATACTAGAAATTTAATTCTAGTTGAATCATATTCTCCCAATGACTCAATAAATTCAGCCATTGTATTATTTTCGCAACCAAGTCCAAGTACTAACACGCCTCCAGCATTAGGATGCTTTACTAAATTTCCAAGCATAGTTCTTGTATTTGCATGATCATCTCCCAATTGAGAACATCCATAATTATGTTTAAAAATTTCAACACTATCGATCCCAACAGGTTTTACATCTTCTTTGAATTTTTCGATTATTCTTTCACCAATTCCATTAACGCACCCAACAGTTGGCACTATCCAAAGTTCATTTCTTATACCGACATTACCATTTGCTCTTTTATATCCATCAAAAGTAAGATTTCTATTTTCTATAGAAACTTGTTTTAGCTGTTGATTAAAATTATATTCCATAATTCCATCTAAATTTGTTTTAATATTATGTGTGTGAATCCATTCTCCTATTGATATATCTTTAATAGCATGTCCTATTGGATATCCATACTTTATTACATTGTCGTTAACCTTAAAGTCTGATATAGCTACTTTGTGGCCTCTCTTTATATCTTCTTTTATCTCTATTTTTTTATTTTCAACTTCTATAATTTCACTTTTAGACAAATCTCTAAGTGCTACTACAACATTGTCTTTTTCATTTATTTTTATAATTTCTTTCATTGCTCTCTACCTACTTCCATTAAATTATTGTTCACAACTTTAAATTTAACAGCCATATGAATATTCTATAATAATAATTTATAATCTTATTTCTAAATAACTTCTTTTATAGCTTCCTTCATTCCTACTTTTTCAATTATTTCTAAATATCTTGAAACTTCATCAGCTAGATTAGGAATTTCATTCAAATTGCTTCCCCAATTCTTTTCATATGCAAGAATAGAAGTTACAATTTTGTTTAGGCCTTCTTTTGTTCCATCATATTTTTCCCATAATTCCTTGAATAATTCTAATATATCCTCATCATCAGCTAGTTGAATATCTTCGTCTCCTCTTTTTCCTTTGTAGAATTCTATTAAAGATGCAAGGGAGAATACTAATTTCTTAGGAAGTGTACCCTTTCTCTTTAGATATTCAGTCAAACTTGGTAAATCTCTTGTTTTGTATTTAGATAATGAATTTAATGCTATGCTCATTAGATAGTGCTTTACATATGGATTTTGGAATCTTTCTATAATCGCATCTGCAAATTCCACTAATTCTTCGTGAGGCAAATCTAAAGTTTCTATAATTTCATCATATATTACATCATGGACGTATCTTCCTATAACCTCATGATCAACAGCTTCTCCTACAGTTTCTAAACCATAAAGGTATGCTACTGGAACCATTGCTGTATGAGGTCCATTTAAAATTCTAACTTTTCTTGTTCTATATGGTGTCATATCATCTACAACTTTTACATTAAGTCCAGCTTTTTCTATTGGTAATTCATCTTTTATAGACTGAGGCCCTTCAATTACCCATAGGTGGAATATTTCCCCTACATCTACTAAATTATCATCATATCCAAGTTCTTCTCTAACTTCATCAATTGTATCTCTTGGATATCCTGGAACTATTCTATCAACTAAACTACAGCAAAAAGTATTAGCATCATTTATCCAATTCACAAAATCTTGTCCTAAATTCCACATTTCTGCATATCTTAATACTATTTCTTTAAGTTTTTCACCATTTCTATCAATAAGCTCACATGGAATTATAATAAAACCTTTACTATTGTCACCATTAAACACCATAAATCTACGGAACAAAAATGCGGTTAACTTACCCGGAAAACTTTTTTGACATCCTTCATTTAACTTATCATTCTCATCAAAAGCGATTCCTGCTTCTGTTGTATTTGACACTATGAACCTTAATTCTGGATTTTCTGCAACTTTTAAATATTCATTATAATCTGTATATGGATTAATTCCTCTACTTATACTATTGATTATTTTATGTGTTTTTATAGCTCTTTTTCCTTGAACTCCTTGAAGATAAAGTGTAAATAAGCCATCTTGTTCATTTAGCATATTAACTAGTCCACCTTCTTGAGGCTGAACGACTACGACACTTCCATTGAAACCTGCTTCTTCATTCATTTTGTCAATTTGCCAATCAACAAATGCTCTTAGGAAATTTCCTTCCCCAAATTGTAGCACTTTTTCAGGGTAAGTCTTAAATTCTTTATATATTTTCTTATTTAATTTCATTAGTTATTCCTCCTAAGTTTTTTCATTAAAAATATCTTAAACTAATTTCAATGGACAATTAACAATGCAAATGCTATCATTTTAATATTTCATATCTCTTCAATTACCAATATCAACTTTGATATATACATTGTTAAAGATAAGTAAAAGTTTATTTTAAATATTATTTGAAGTTTATAATTTAGAGATAGAATACACTTAAAATTTAATTATCAAAATAATCCTCTTTACTTATCCTTAAATGTAATTAAAATTTTATATGAAGAAAATACTTTTAATAGCGCTAACATTTTCAATTGTTAGAAATATAGTAATATCTATTTCAGAAAATTCTATCTTTCAACGCATTGTCTCTTTCCTATGAATTCCATCAGTTGATCATAATATGGATAACCTTCCATATCTCCTTGTACCAATGTTGCCATAGCTCCAACACCGTTAGCATATTGTCCAATTTCGTTTAGTGATAATTTTTCTAAATATCCAGCTAAAAATCCAGCTGCAAAACCATCGCCTGCCCCAGCTGTATCTTGAATTAAATCTGATACATTATATCCTGCGACCTTGACTCCTTCTTTTTTATCTTTTATATAGCAGCCTTCTGACCCTAATTTTACTGCGACTATTTTCGCTTCCTTATTTAAGAAAAAATCTGCCACATCATCTTTATTAGTTAATCCTAATAAAAGTTCCGCTTCATCTAATCCAGGCATTACAATATCTGCCTTACTAGCAATATCCACCAAGATCTTTCTAGCTTCATCAACCGTCCACAATTTAAGCCTGATATTAGGATCGAATGATACTAATATCTTGTTTTCTTTAGCTATTTCTATTGCTCTGTATACTGCTCTTCTACAACTTTCCGATAAAGCTGGCGTTATACCTGTAATATGAAGAATTTTAGCTTGCTTAATATATTCTTCATCAATATCCTCTGGCGATAAGCTACTAGCAGCAGAATTCTTTCTATAATAATATACATTCGGATTGCTTCGTTGATAACGTTCCTTAAAAAGCAATCCTGTAGGCCTTTCTTTATCAATTATTACTCTTGATGTATCTACTCCCTCTGCTTTTATAGAACTTATAACAAATCTTCCGAATTCATCATCCGAAACTTTTGAGAACCAGCCCGCACTATGATTTAATTTTGCCAGGGCAGTAGCGACATTTGATTCGGCACCACCGAGTGACTTGGAAAAAGTATGAACATGTCTCAAAGGGCCATTAATATTAGGGCTAAATACGACCATTGATTCTCCAAAAGTTAAAACATCCATTTTAGATTCTCTCCTTCGCTTTTCTGTATGCATCCATAAATTCTTTAGCAGTCCTTTGAACTAGATCATAATCGCCTGTTTTTGCACCTTTAGTTAAATCTCCTCCTGTTCCTACTACGAAGGCTCCTGCTTCTATCCACTCATGTAAGTTAGCTATACTAACACCACCTGTTGGCATAAAGTCTCCTTGAGGGAGCGGCCCCTTAAATGATTTAATTACTGATGGCCCATATAGATTGGCTGGGAATATTTTAACCACATCAACTCCATACTCAAAAGCTGTAATAGCATCCTTAACGGTCATTACTCCTGGCATAACCAGAATCTTATACCTATTACAAAGCTTTAAAGTATCAATATCTAAACTTGGGCTTACAATAAATTGTGCCCCTGCTAAAATACAAGCTCTTGCCGTTTCACTGTCTAATACAGTTCCCGCCCCAACAATTACATCGGTATCCTTATATTTTTCAGCAACTTCTTTAATAACTTCAACTGGATTTGGAACAGTCATTGTAAGTTCCATCACTTTTATTCCGCCTTTTGAAACAGCATCTACAATTTTAAGAGCTTCTTCTTTTGAGTCTCCCCTCACAACTGCGACAACACCTGCTTCTTTTATATTTTTCAAAACTTCTTCTCTTCTCATATTACACCTCAAATTCTTTCTTAATTAATATCTTCATAATGAATATATATACAGGTTTTAGATAATAAAATTATTCTTTAGAATATCCATTAGTTTAAAATTCATAGTCTTTCAAACTAATTTTTCAGAATATATATTATAATTTCAAACATTTATTTTTTAACAAATCTATTTTGTGCTATCACTATTAATTAAATACACAGTTCTTAAAATGGTTAACTTAAAATATGATTAATAAATTATAGTATGAAAATTATAGGTTTGAAGAATTCTATATTATTTATTTTCGTATTTTTAAGAACTGTGTTATATATTAAATAAGTTTATAGCTTATTTATATATCAAAACATTTTTTCTTTGATTATCACATCTAAAATATTTATAAATATTTTAATTTAATAAATAACTTTCGTTCACGTTAACAATTAGAGGTCGAACAATTGTTAACGTGAACAATTTTAGTTAAAAATTATTTAAGTTATATTTATATTATAATATCAAACAAAAGAATATGCAATACTTTTTTGTGAACGTTAACAGTTTTTTACAAGTATATCTTTTTTTATTTACTCAATATATAAAGATAAAACACTATCAACTCTCAAAATACAAAGCTGATAGCGCCTTATTCTTCTTAGCTAAACAATAATGATTTATTTATAACATTATTATTCTAAAATTCCTTTTTCCCATTTTCCTTCTTGTAAGTCTTGAGCAACTTTTCTGTACTTGTCATCTGGTAGATTATGTAATATACCTACTACAAGAGCAGCTAAAGCTAAAGCTACTGCTGGATACAATGTCATTGCTCCCTTAATTCCTAGTAATGTTTCTGCACTTTGTTGTGCGTTTGCAACATACCCAGTCATACCTAATACTGCTGCACTAACAAGGGCTGCCATAGATTGTGCAATTTTTCTTGAAAAGTTAAATGCAGCATAAGTTACACCTTCTTTTCTTATTCCAGTATGCCAATGTCCATAGTCAATTGCATCCGTTACGAATGCCCAAGTAACTCCATTTGGAATAGCTAAAGCTACATATCCTATTGTAACAAGAACTGTGAAAGTAGTAGCATTTGTTGGTATTATAAAGTTTAATCCATTAGCAACAATTCCAATCAATAGTCCTGCAATCGCAGTTTTCTTTTTACCAAAATGTTTTACTAAGAATGGAATAGCGAATATACCTATTACAGAACATCCAATCATTATACCATTAACTTTTGGTTGAAGTGCAATATCTCCTAAGTTATATTGGCAGAAGAAAATCATCATTTGATTATTAGTATTCATAGCTGATATTGTAAATAATTGCATAAGAATTAAACATAATAATGGTCTATTTGTAAATACAACCTTGAAATAATCTTTAGCAGATGCCTTTTCTGATTTACCTTCTCTATTAATTACAACATGTTCTTTTGTGTTTGCAAAACAGATAAAGAATGAAATGATCCCTATAACGGCCATAACTGCAGCTGCAACTGGATAACCAACTTTTTTATCACTAAACATCATAAGAATAGGTACAAAAGCTACTCCAGTTATTAATTGTGCTCCTAATGAACCAGCCTGTCTAAATGTAGCCAACTGACTTCTATCCTCTACGTCTCTTGTCATAACTGATGCTAATGATCCATAAGGAACATTAGTGAATGAGTATACAAGACCCCAAATCATATATGTTGCATAACCATATATAATTTTAGATGAAAGTGGCATCTCAGGCATAGTAAAGGTAATAATTGTAAGTAGTGCAAGAATTATACTTGAAATCATCATTACAGGTCTAAACTTTCCTGATTTACCTGCTTTTCTGCTATCTATCAACGATCCTGCTAATGGATCCATGAATGCATCGAATATCTTTGTAAATGCAAATATACCACCAACTGCTCCAGCACTAATTCCACATGTATCTATAAAAAACTTTGTAAGATATGATTGACCTAAGTCAAACATGAATCCATTACCAAAATCTCCAAAACCATAAGAAATTTTTTCTCTTAAACTTAATTTAACGTTTCCATTATTAGCATTAGTTGATGCGTTTTTGTCAACAGAATTTAACATTCTTTTTCCTCCGTATCTTTAATTTAGTTAATTTTTATTCATTAATTCAATACTATAAATTATCTTTTATTTTACAAATTAGGTTTTGGTATTCATCATCGCTTAAATATACTTTTTGTGGATTCATCTCAAAAGTTTTCCCCCAAGATGGACCTCCTTCATATTTAGGTACAATATGAAGATGAAGATGTTTCATCGTATCAGCAAATGCTCCATAATTTACTTTATCAGGGTTAAACGCTTTATGGATTGCTTTAGCTACCTTTCTAGCATCATTTATGAAAGCTGCTGCTTCCTCTTCAGTCAAATCCCCTATTTCACTTTTATGTTCCTTATAAACAACGTTACATCTTCCACTATAAGTTTGTTCCTTAAACAAATATACTGTTGATACATCCAAATCACAAATCTTAATCATTAAAGAATCTAAATCTTGATTCTTCGAACAATAAAAACAATTTTCATCAAAACTCATTTATTTACCTCCTTATTATTCATATTTTATATATATTTATTTATCATGCAATTAAGAAAATTTAATTGCATGATAATAAATTCCATTATAAGACTTCTTTGACAGCGTCTTTCATTCCTACTTTTTCAATTATTTCTAGGTATCTTGAAACTTCATCAGTTAAATTAGGAATTTCATTTAAATTGCTTCCCCAATTCTTTTCATATGCAAGAACAGAAGTTACAATTTTGTTTAGTCCTTCTTTTGTTCCATCATATTTTTCCCATAATTTCTTAAATAATTCTAATATATCCTCATCATCAGCTAATTGAATATCTTCGTCTCCTCTTTTTCCTTTGTAGAATTCTATTAAAGATGCAAGGGAGAATACTAATTTCTTAGGAAGCGTACCTTTTCTCTTTAGATATTCAGTCAAACTTGGTAAATCTCTTGTTTTGTATTTAGACAATGAATTTAATGCTATACTCATTAAATAGTGCTTTACATATGGATTTTGAAATCTTTCTATAATCGCATCTGCAAATTCTACTAGCTCTTCGTGAGGCAAATCTAAAGTTTCTATGATTTCATCATATATTACATCGTGGACATATCTTCCTATAACTTCATGATCAACCGCTTCCCCTACAGTTTCTAAACCGTAAAGGTACGCTACTGGAACCATTGCTGTATGAGGTCCATTTAAAATTCTAACTTTTCTTGTTCTATATGGTGTCATATCATCTACAACTTTTACATTAAGTCCAGCTTTTTCTATTGGTAATTCATCTTTTATAGACTGAGGGCCTTCTATTACCCATAAGTGAAATATTTCACCTACATCTACTAAATTATCATCATATCCAAGCTCTTCTCTAACTTCATCAATTGTATCTCTTGGATATCCTGGAACTATTCTATCAACTAAACTACAACAAAAAGTATTAGCATTGTTTATCCAATCAATAAAGTCTTGTCCTAAGTTCCATACTTCTGCATACTTTAATACTATTTCTTTAAGTTTTTCACCATTTCTATCAATAAGCTCGCATGGAATTATAATAAATCCCTTACTGTCATCTCCATTAAATGCATTAAATCTGTGATATAAAAATGCTGTTAGCTTACCTGGATAACTTTTTTGACATCCTCCATTTAAAGTATCGTTTTCATCAAATGCAATTCCTGCCTCTGTTGTATTTGACACTATAAATCTTAAATCTGGATTTTCTGCAACTTTTAAATATTCATTATAGTCTCTGTAAGGATTAATTCCCCTACTTATACTATTGATTACTTTATGAGTTTTTGATGCTTGCCCATTTTGGACCCCTTGTAAATATAAAGTGTATAAACAATCTTGATCATTAAGCATGTCCACAAGACCATTTTCTAATGGCTGAACAACTACAACGCTTCCATTGAAATCTGCTTCATCATTCATTTTATCTATTTGCCAATCAACAAAAGCTCTCAAAAAGTTACCTTCTCCAAATTGCAATACTTTTTCTGGATATGTTTTAAATTCTTTATATGATTCCTTATTTAATTTCACAGCTATTCCTCCTAAATCTTCACTTCATCTGTATCTTTGCATTATTGTATGAAAATAAGCATCTCACTTATTTTCATACATAAAAGATTACATATTAAAGTATTTGTCTGCGTTATTATAACTAATGTCAGCTACAATTTGTCCTAAATGTTCAATGTCGTTAGGTAACTCGCCATTTTCTACCCATTCTCCAATTACGTTGCAAAGTATTCTTCTAAAATATTCATGTCTTGTGTAAGATAAAAAGCTTCTAGAGTCTGTTAACATTCCAACAAATGTGCTTAGCATACCTAAATTAGCTAAAGTTCTAATTTGATCTTGCATACCAATCTTGTGATCATTAAACCACCAAGCTGATCCAAATTGTATTTTGCCCTTAATTCCGTCTCCTTGGAAGCATCCAAGTAATGTTCCTATTGTAGAATTATCATTTGGATTTAAACTATATATAATAGTCTTAGGTAAAGCTTTTTCACTATTTAACGAATCTAATAACCTTGACAGTGGAATTGCAACTTCTGTATCATTAAGTGAATCAAATCCTGTATCAGGTCCTAATTTTTCGAACATTACTTTGTTATTATCTCTAACGCAATTCATGTGAAATTGCATTACCCATCCTAGATCGTGATATAATTTTCCAAAGAACTTTAATATATATACTCTTAATTTATTTTCATCTTCAAAAGATACTTGTCCATTTTTAAGTACGTTTGCAAAAATTTCTCTAACTTCTTCTAAAGAAGCATTGCCTACTGGAACAAAATCCAATGCATTATCTGACACTCTACATCCAGCTTCATGAAAATATTCCACTCTCTTTTTTAATGCTTCTAAATATTCATCAAAGTTTGAAATTTTAGAACCAACTACTTCTTCTAGTTTGTTAAACCAATCTTTAAATGTTTCTTTATTAACTCCTAGAGCTTTATCAGGTCTAAAAGCTGGTAATACTTTCACATCAAAGCTTTTATCTTCTTTTATTGCTAAATGATATTCTAATGAATCTATAGGATCATCTGTTGTACATATCACTTTTACATTTGATTTCTTTATAAGATTTCTTACTGTAAAATCATCGCTATTTAACAGCTTATTAACTTTTTCCCAAATAGCAGGTGCACTTTTTTCATTTAAAACTTCATCTATTCCAAAGAATCTCTTAAGTTCTAAGTGTGTCCAATGATAAAGTGGATTTCCGATAGCAAATGATATAGTCTTTGCCCAAGCTAAGAACTTTTCATAATCACTTCCATCTCCTGTAATATATTTTTCATCTATGCCCAAAGTTCTCATCTGTCTCCATTTATAATGATCACCATAAAGCCATACTTGAGTTATATTTTCAAACTTTTTGTCTTCTAATATTTCCTTCGGATTAATGTGGCAATGATAATCAATAATTGGCATTTTTTCTGAATAATTATGATATAATTTTTCAGATGCTTCGTTGCTTAATAAAAAATTTTCATCCATAAACTTTTTCATATCAAAATCCTCTTTTCTTTTTTGTTCACGTGAACAAAAATACGTGCAAATCCCTGTTCACGTGAACATTTTCTTGTATCTACTTGATAACTTTATTATAATATCATATTTCAAATAACGCAACACTTTTTTGTGAACGTTAACAACTTTTTTTAATAATTAGTGCTTAAATTCACTAATTATTAAAATCCATTATTAAAGTTTTTTTACTGATTTTCTTACCACAAGCTGAGATTGTATATAAACTTTTTCTTTATCTACTTCTTTATTCTTTATAAGATTTAATAAGTTTCTTCCGCCATATTCGCTCATCGCCAAAGAATCCTTCCTTACACTTGTCAACGGAGGAGTTACATAGTTACAAAAGTTGCTATCATCAAACCCTATAATTGAGATATCTTCTGGAACTTTTAACCCAGCTTCAAATATTGCTTTCATAGCACCCACCCCAATATCATCATTAGCGCAAAATACTGCTGTTGGAACATTCTCTAATTTAAGTAACTTTTTCATATTTTCATATCCACTTTTCAGATCATATCTACCACTTAAAATATATTCCTCATTAATTGGAATATTATTATCCTCCAACGCTCTTATATATCCTCTTTTTCTATATACTGTTGATTCAAATTCCTTATTTCCTTGCAATAATGCTATTTTTCTATGATCGTTCTCTATAAAATAAGTAACTGCATCGTAAACTCCTTTTGTATCATCTGACATTATGTTTACTAATCCTTCATTTTCAATGTATCTATTTATAACTACAGTTGGTATATTTTTTTCTAGAATAGTCTGTATGAATTCATCATCATTTTTACTTTGACTTACAACAATTATTCCATCAAAATTTCTGTTATCAATTAAATGGGAGTATTGATAATCATCTATACCTCTTACAACTAAATTATATTCTTTATCTATGACATTATTGACTCCTCTTATAATTTCGTGAAAGAATGTATCTGATGTTCCTTCGCTAATCGATGAAAAAAATACACCTATAACGTATGATTTTAATAAAACAAGACTCTTAGCACTATAATTTGGTACATAATTCAATTCTTTTGCTAAAGCTATAATTTTAACCTTGGTTTCTTCATTAATATACGGACTATTATTAAGTGCTCTAGACACTGTTGTATGAGAAACATTAGCTAATTTTGCAATATCCTTTATAGTGACACTCATATTTTCTTTACACTCCTTATTAAGTAAACTTTTTTCACCATATACGATAATCACAGTATATAAAAAAGCTTAATCTACTTCTAATAATATTTTAATAATTAAAATTCATTTTTGCAACCTATACGATTTTAATTGTTTTTCCTTAATTTATCAATATTATATTTAATTTTTATTATTTAGTTGTTTTCACAGTAATCTTCAATGGTTTGAGCAACTATTTTGGCTTGCACTACTGCTTCTACTACAGTTTTAGCACCAGTAACAACATCACCTGACGCGAATGTACCTTTTTTAGTTGTATTTCCTTTATCATCTGTTATTAACAATCCCCATTTATTGGTATCTAATTTTGTTGTATTTGAAACTATATTAGTTCTAGGGGTTTGACTTACAGCTACAATTATTGAATCACATTTGAAAAATTCTTCTTTTTCTTCAATAAGTTTGTTTTGAACTTTTCCATCTGACTCTACTACATTCTCAGTATTAACTAACTTTACTCCCTCTTCTGTTATTTCTAATGGCGATTTAAATAATTCAAAATTAATTTTATCTTCCTTAGCTTCTTTTATCTCCTGCTTTGTTGCAGACATTTGATCAAAACCTTTTCTATATATTATTGTAACATCCTCAACTCCATTTCTTTTTGCACTTCTTGCGGCATCCATGGCTACATTACCAGCTCCGATAACAGCTACTTTATTACCTAGCTTATAGTTCTCTGGTGATTTTAAATAATCAATAGCAAAATGTACATTTCCTAAAGTTTCACCTTTAATATTTAATGTTTTTGGATTCCATACTCCGGTACCAATAAACACTGCTTTATAACCATCTTCAAATAGTCTATCTAATGTTATTACAGGACCGATAAGAGTATTAGGCCTAACTTTTACACCAAGTTCTATTAATCTTTCTTCAATGGAATCTACTAATTTTTTTGGAAGTCTATATTCTGGTATTCCATACCTTAGTACTCCACCTATCTTCTCGTGCGCATCAAAAATAGTAATATTATATCCTTTCCTAGCTAGTATAAATGCAATAGTAATTCCTGCTGGACCACCACCAATTATAGCAATTCTGTCTTTCTTTTTAGAAACAGCTTTAAACCTAGTTTCTTCTATGTATCTTTGAGATATTTCCTGTTCTATATCATGAAATCGTATTGGTTCCCCTTTAATCCCTCTTATACAATTTCCTTTGCATTGGTCTTCATGAATACATACTAATGAACATACTGCTGAAAGCGGATTATTTTCAAATAATATTTCTCCTGCTTCTTCAATTTTTCCTTCCTTATACATATTTATAATATCAGGTATAGGTGTTTCTACTGGGCAATTAGACTTACAAGCTGGTTTCTTACATAGCAAGCATCTATTTGCTTCACCAATCAAATTATTATTATTTATCATATTTGTCTTCCTCCTTATCATCATTTGTATATAAAGTATACTAACTTAATTTAGTATTTATTTCAATAATATATATCAAAAAATATGCTATACTTTTTATCATAAAATATAGCATATTTTATTGACTCTGTCCTTATATTTCTTTATATTACATAAAGTTTTGTTCAAACATAAATTTATAGTTATTCTATTATTTTTTATATAAATATAGGATTCCATTTTTAGGGCTGTATATTAACTTGCCTGTAAAGCTCCTCTTCTTCAATTCTTTCTGAAGACTATACATAAAAAAACCATGCGTAACAATTAAAATGTTTTCTGTACCTTCTTTTCTCGCTTCATTTAATAATAAATCAACAAACTTCTCAGCTTTCTCTCTTGTAATAATCTTATTTTCTTGTTGAGATTTATGGTTGAAATACCACGCTATTCTTCCACTAATCGCCCAAAACCAATACGGAAGCTTTAAATTACTTTTAAATATTGGATCAATGATAGTTTCTCTAATTAGATCATTTTGAATTATATCATCCTTATATACATGTTGTGCTGTCGTTATTGCTCTTATAAGCGTACTAGAATAACATTTATCCCAATTTATCCCCATAAGCTCTACATCTTTTCTAATCACACCACTTATATTGTAATTTTCTTCCCAATTTTTAAATTCTTTTGATGTCATAAAAAAACTTTTACGGTAATCAACTTTAAAATGTCTGATAAGACCAACATTCATAAAAATCCCTCTTGTCTTTTATTATTCATATAAGAACTATAATGATTAGGCATTAATCTGCTTAATAATTTCAATTAACATATTAACCCTATTAAAAGGAGTAATGAAATATAATCCATCTGCAATACCTTTTAGTTTCTTTCCTATTTCCACAGTAATTTTTACACCGATTTCTTGTGCCTCTTCTTTGCTCATATTTTCTGAAAACATTTGTACATATTTATCTGGTATAGTTACTCCAGGAAGCTCATTATTTAAAAACATTGCGTTTCTATAACTTACAACGGGAAGTAATCCCGCTAAAATCTTTACATTAGTCCTCTCTTTAATCATTTTCAAGAACTCTATAGCATTGTCATCATAGATAGGTTGCGTTAAAAAAAACTTTGCACCTTTTTCTATCTTCTTCATCATTCTATTATATTCTACTTCTTTATTTAAAACATTCAAATTCAAAGCACCACCTACATAAATACTATCTTCTTTGAATATTTCTTCATTCATGCTTTCTATTAATTCTATTAGCCTAAATGAATTTAAATTAAATACGCTTTTTGTTTCAACTTTACTAGCATCAGATATAGGGTCACCAGTAATTGCAAGGATATTTCTTATATTTTCAATATGAGATCCTATCAGACTTGACCTTATTGCATTAGTATTTTTATCTCTACAGCAAACATGAGGCATAGCTTCAATTCCTATTTCTCTCTTGATTTTAGACGATATAATAGTTGAATCTGCTCTAACCTTCGACATTGGTGAATCCGGAACTGTTACTAAATCAATATTGTTTTCTTTACATATCTTAGCTCCATCTATGATTCTTGATATATCGGTATCAATTGGTGCCGATAATTCTATAGCTACAACAAACTCACCATTTTCGAGCTTATCTTTAAAAGTATTCTTAGCCTTTTTCTCAAAACTTTTAACTTTTGGCTCAGCCTTAGTATTAGCATTGATTACTTTAGAATTCTCATTAATTATTTTGGTTAATTGTTTAATATAGCTTGGATTTGTTCCACAGCATCCCCCTATAATTGAAACCCCAAAAGACCTTATTTCACTAACTTTTTTCGCAAAATATACGGGATTGTTTGGATAAACTGTTCTTTCGTGAATTATCTCTGGATAACCTGCATTAGGCAGTACCGAAACAATTTCATTTTCTATATTAATTTTTTTAACCATTTCCAATATATGTGCTGGTCCAGAACCACAGTTAAACCCAAATGCATCTATATATTCTGTATTTCGTACTTCTTTAATCAATTTAGCCGCACTTATCCCATCTCTTGTAAATCCATCTGGCTTAACAGCAAACTGAGTAAGTATGAAACTATCTATATTCTTGTACTTAATATACTCGCTTATTTTTTTCAGGTAATTATAGTTGCTAAAAGTTTCGAATATAAAAATATCTATACCATTTTTTAAAAAGCAATCTACTATGTATTTATATTCTTCTAAAACTTCATTGCTAAATTCATCTAAATTATCTGTTTTAATAGGTCCAATACTTGCACCTATTAAAACAGAAGTATTTCTTGTTACTTCTTTAGCTAAGTTTATTCCTGACTTAATTATGTCCATTAATGTTTCTAACGATACTCCAAGATCATATGTATTAGCAGAAAAAGTATTTGTTCTAATTAGTTTAGCCCCTGCTTCAATATACTCTTTATGTATTCTTTTTATAGTTTCTTTATCATTTAAGTTACCAAATTCACAATAGGATACATCATTACCTGTTACTTCTGAATAATATGTTCCCATTGCTCCATCACATATTAGTATATCATTTTTTAATATCTCTTTTATCATTTTTAATCTCCCCAAATCCTTGTTAATAATGCTTACTAGTAAGTATACTATAATTTTTTATTCTAGTCCTCTTTTTTAATACGATTTTCCTATTGATAAATTTATTTTTTAGCCAAATTGCATGTAAAAATAAAAAGTAGATCTATCTTTGATACTATGCATCTAGATAAATCTACTCTTAAATAACTCATTAATTTTTAACAGTCTTATTAGCTGTATTCTCGTCAGTTTTTGGTACTTGTATAGTCTTATTAGGATCTTCCTGAATTTTTCCTGACGTAGGATTATTTACAATAGTTCCGTTATCTGGACCTATATTAATAGTATTGTCATCCTTTGCAGGACTTGTCACTGGTGTATTTCCCTTGTTATCATTCTCATTTTGTGCAGGAACCTCTGGTTGTAAATTTAACACACCATCATCCTTTTGTTCTTTTTTAGGGTTATCTGTAGCTTTCCCCGAATCCACATTAGGTAATGAATTGTCAGCTGCTCCATTTATTACAGGCTTATCTACAGTTGTTTTTTCAGGTTTTGCATCTGAATTTGAATTAGTAGCTGGAGTAACGACATCACTATTTTTTTCATCTTTTGCATCCCACTGAGTTACATTTTCTTTATCTTTTATACTTGCAGTAATTTCTTTTACTGGTGCTACATCTATTTTATTCTTTGTACTCTCATCTACCACTAGAGATGCTTCATATCTTCCTAAGCTTATTCCTTTTGTCTTAGCTTCATCAACATCTTCCTTATCACCTTTAACATAAGTAACTTTTTCTGTATTAAAGGTAGATTGAATAACATCCTTTATATCTTTCTCATAAGCACTGTTATCTTCATTTTTTATAAATGCAAATCCAACCAATACTTCCCTATTAGTATCTAAATATTTTTTTTCTATAAGTTTTTCCTTTATTTTTTGTATTCCTTCATCAAGAGATATACCTTTAACATCTGTAAAATCTATATTCTTTCCATCATTGTTTACACCTTCAACTCTAATAATCTTCAATTTATTATCAGCTTCTATTTGTATACTAGGATTAATATCTAAACTAACAACTGCATATGCTGTATCAGATTTCATAGTATGAAAGAAGGTGAATACTATTAAAAACAACGCTGCAATTGCTCCAATTGACTTAATAAAGTTATTATACCTATAAGTCCCACTATTACTAGCCTTAATGAGATCATCTTCAAAATAAAATATTTTTTGCCCTATTTTCATATCTTTCTTAGGTTCAATCTTTTCCATTATGCCATTATCATTTAAAGCTATAGCATAACTTTTTTTAATTTCCATTATTATTCCCCTATTCATTCTTTTCACCTACTTTCTGATCCAATTTTTTAAAGCACTGAGATTTTTATCAATTATTATTACAACAGAAATTATAAATTTTTTGCTTCTTTTTATTACCTTTTCTGTAACTGAAAACTTTAAAACAATCCTTTTGATTGGTAATCTTTTCTTTAAATACATAAAAGATAAAAATTCTTCATCCTTTGATATTTCTTCTGATAAATTAATTGCATTCTTTCTCGTTGCTTGTTGTTTGGGAGCTTCATTCACCAAATCTTCCAAAGTAAAACCAAACGAACTTATTTCATTCTTTAAGGCAGTTATTTCTTCCAGCAACATGCTATTATCTTCCTTAGGCTCAAAATATTCATCTCTAAAATCCAAACCTTTGTCCACTAATTCGTCCAAAGATGAATGATTATGCTTATTTTCACCTTTTAAGTAATTCTTTATTCTACTTCCAATTACTAATTTTGCAAAAGATAAAAAATGTCCCTTCTCATTATCATATCTTTCAATTGCCTCATGAAAACCAAGTAATCCAACGCTAAGTTCTTCATCATTTTCGCAAGATACATAGCGACCTGTCACATCTGAAATACTTTTTATTATAAAAGGCATATGATTTTCAATAAGTTCATTTATACTTGTGTTCTTATCAACATTTAAATCTATTAAAACACATTCGAGCATGACATACGCTCCCTTCTCCGGTCATTATTATATACAAAAAAAAATATAGGTTTTGGTACTTTTTATTAAACAAATGTAAAACTTTAATTTCTAGGCTTAATTTAACATTTAATTGAAAATACTTTCGTAAAATCTAAAGTGATATTTACTATTATATCATGTATTAAATATATTTTTAACTTTGTTGGTTGAAAAATATATTTATAGAACTTTTTTTCTCTTATCAATGTAACTTCTAACACTTTTTTATTAATTTGACAAAAGATATCATTCACATACTTATATTATTAAAACATAAATTTGATTTTTAATTTAATTACAGCTTATTTTACTAAAACAAAAAGGAGCTTAGAGACCGGCGAAGGACACTCTAAGCTCCACATTAGCACTTTACGTACCAACTGCTTATTTAGAATAACATAAATATTTCAAAATTTCAACACAAATTATAAACTTTATCTATATATGTTAAATTTAAAATCCTAATATAGATATATATATATGTTTTAATAAATAAATTTACATTTAAAACTCTAGTAAGCAAAACGCTAAATTAAGAGTAGAATCTTGAAATTTGATTACAACATATATACTAACACATTCCCCCGTTACCACTACTATTATTATCTCCACCGCAAGCATTCATACTATTAGAATTAGGTTTAACATTTTTATTTGCATATTTTTTCATATAATCAATAACTCTTGCCTGCAATTTGTTTAAGCTGTCCAAATATTCATGGTTATTAGGATCTAATTCTACAGCTTTTTTCAAGTAATTAAGCCCACTGTCAAACCATCCCTTTTGAACAGATATAAAACCTTGAAGATAATTCCATTCTGCTGAATTCGCATTATTTATTAAGTTCAATTTTGCTTCAGCCTCAGAAAAGTTTTTATTATCAACTAAATCACGAATTTCTTTATATAGATTACCATTAATAATGAGCTCATATGCCGCACTAAGAGCCAAAACTTTTTGTTTAGTGGTCTCATTTTGATTTTGTGTATATTCTTCTAAAATATCTTTGAATTTATTTTTTATTTCTTCTTCAGAAGCTGTTTTTTCAATGCCTAAAACCTCGTATGGATCCAATTTAATTACACCTCTTTACTCTATCTTCTATTCTACTATTAAATATATTTAATAAAAATTAGTAATATTCTTACATGTAATTAATTTGGTCCAAAATAACCTAATAGATTTTATTAATTGACTACAAATAGTACTTTTTTAAAATTACAGCTCTTATGCTTTCATATTTTATATGTGAAGGTAGTTCTTTTTTTAGTACATTTATCTTATCATATCCATGCTTTTGGCATGCATCTATTATTAGCTTTTCATCTTCTTTATTATAAAATTCTTCCAAATTTATATGAAATGCATTTTCTCCAAACTCTTTTATATAATCTGTTACATATCCTAGGATAGTTGAAATTGAGATCTCTAATTTTTGAGATACTTCATGTATAGTTATGTTCTGCTTAAGCATATCTATTGAGATTTGATCATTCTCCCTAGTCTCTCCATCAATTATAACCTTTCTTCTTTTTCTTTCAATCCATTCTACTTTTCTATCATTTTCTGACAAATATTCGTTTACTATATTTATTATCTTTTCTCCATACAAACTTATTTTCTTAGGTCCCATGCCTGTTATATCTTTTAATTCATCTAAAGAACTCGGGCATCTTCCACTTATTTCCTTCAGAGTATTCATTGTCAGTATTGCTTGGGGTAATGCTCTTTCTTCTTTAGCGAATTCTTTTCTTGCATTGTCTAGTCTCTCGTATAATTCTAAGTCTGTTTTAACTTCTATTCTAGATTCTTCATCTTTATTTATACTCTTTTGTTCGTCTAGCAAGCCTTCATCATGATCAGATATAGCAATTTCATGTTCTTCTACAAAATTCCGTATTACATCTTCAAATACTTTTCCGTATTTATTATATTTAACTTCTCCAACTCCAGAAACTTTAAGCATTTCATATTTTGATATCGGATAATTTACAGTCATTTCTTTTAGTGTAACGTCACCGAATATTATATATGGTGGAACATTGTTTTCCTTTGCCAGTTCTTGTCTTAAATTTCTAAGAATCTCAAAAAGTTCATTTTCTTCACTAGCTTTCTTTTCTACTCTAAACTCTTTTAATTGAACTTTTTCTTGAGATGTTAATACTCTTCTTGATCTATCATTTAAACTCAACACTGGATATGTACCTTCAACCACATTAATATATCCATGAGAAATCAATGTATTAATAAAGTTTTTGAGATCTTCTGCTGAATATTCTTTCATTAATCCATAAGTAGAAAGCTCGTTAAAATGAAATTGAATAACTTTTTTATTTTTAGATCCTCTAAGCACATCTACAAGCATTCCAATTCCAAATTTAACTTTCATCCTGTATATACATGAAAGAACTTTTTGCGCTTCTATTGTCTTATCAACAAACTCTCCTTCACTCAAACAATTACTGCAATTATCACATTGCCCATTATATGTTTCTCCAAAATACTCCAAAACGTATTTTCTATAGCAATAATTGCTATATACAAAATCCATCATTTGTTGAAGCTTTCTATATTGATTGTTCTTTCTCTCTACATCTTCTATTGAGTTTTCTATTAAATACTTTTGGACCTGAACATCTTGAGGCGAAAATAATAATACGCATTCGCTCTTTTCTCCATCTCTTCCTGCTCTTCCAATCTCTTGATAGTAACTTTCAATATTTCTTGGCATATTATAGTGTACAACATATCTTATATTAGGTTTGTCTATCCCCATTCCAAAAGCATTGGTTGCTATCATAATACCAGCTCTATCATATATAAAATTTTCTTGATTTTCTTTTCTAGTATTTTCAGATAATCCCGCATGATAGCAAGTCACATTATACCCTTTCGCTTGCAAAGATTCATATAAATTATTGACTTCTTTCCTAGTTGCAGCATATATAATGCCTGAAACTTCTTTATTGTTTTCTATATATTTATATAAATATTCCTTTTTGTTACCACTTTTAATCACGCTGATAGATAAGTTTTCTCTATCAAAACCTGTTATAAAGACTTTTGGATTATTCAATTTAAGAAGATTTATTATATCTTCTCTCACTTCCTGTGATGCAGTTGCAGTAAATGCTGTTATTATAGGTCTCTTTTGAAGTAAACTTATAAAATTTGATATTTTTCTATAACTTCCCCTAAAATCATGTCCCCATTGAGAAATACAATGAGCTTCATCTATAGCTATTTGAGAAATATTACATTTAGAAATAACACTCAAAAACTCAAAAGATTCTAATCTTTCAGGAGCTATATAAAGAATCTTTATTTCACTATTTTCCAAATTGTTTATTACTTCTTTTTCTTCTATAGCACTCAATGTACTATTTATTAAAGCGCCTTTTATCCCCATATCTTTTAGCGTATCTACTTGATCTTTCATTAGGGATATTAGAGGAGAAATTACTATTGTTATTCCTTCTAGCATCAATGCTGGTATCTGATAACAAATTGACTTTCCTCCTCCAGTTGGCATTATAGCAAGTACATCTTCTCCATTTATTATTTTACTTATTATGTCTTCTTGCCCTTTTCTAAATGACTTATATCCATAATATTTCTCCAAATAATTTAAAGCTACATTATCCATTTAATAATACTCCTTAGATTAATACTTCCATTAAACAAGGTAGTCAAAATTGATTTAAAAACCACTTTTAACTACCTTAATATATTACTTAGCTAAAATTTCTATTCCAGTCTCAGTTATCAACACTGTATGCTCCCACTGCGCTGATAATTTATCATCGGCTGTATAAATAGTCCATTCATTTTCTTCATCAACAAAAACATCATAAGTTCCTTGATTAACCATTGGTTCAACGGTAAGAATCATTCCGGGAACAAGCAACATTCCAGTTCCTTTCTCCCCTATATGAGGAACAAATGGATCTTCATGAAATTCATTACCTATTCCATGTCCACCTAATGCTCTTACTATTGTATATCCATTTTTATGAGCATGTTCCTGACACGCTGCACCTATATCTCCTAAGAATCCCCAAGGTTTTATAGCTTCAATTCCTTTTATCATACATTCCCTAGCTACTTCTACTAATCTTTTAGCTTCTTCACTAACATTGCCAATCATAAACATTCTAGATGCATCTGAATAATATCCATCTAAAATCGTAGAAACATCTACATTTATAATATCTCCATCTTTGATTATAATATTTTCATCTGGGATTCCATGGCACACTTCATTATTTATTGATGTACATAAACTCTTTGGGAAACCTTCAAAATTCAATGGTGCTGGAATCGCCCCATGTTCTATAGTATAATCATATACTAATTTATCTATATCAGCAGTGCTCATCCCTGCTTTAATTTTACTTGCAACTAAGTCTAAAACCCCATCATTAATCTTAGCGCTTCTTTTGATTCCTTCTATATCTTTTTGGCTTTTTATAATATCTCTTGGTGGGACTATATGGCCTTTTCTTTTAAAGCTTTCAATTTTTTCATCAAATTCTAAATGACATTTTTTATATTTCAACCCACTGCCACACCAACATTTTTCATTTCTATCTAAGATCATTGTTTTTATAACACCTCTTTATAATACATTATTATTTATTAATATTTTAGTTTTTTGTCATCAAATATTCAGCTATATATATAATACACCTAAATCAATTTAAATGCTCATCTATATTCTTTCTCTGCCAAAATTTTAACATCTTAAGCTAGCTTCCTTTAAGTAATATGGCATTTATAATTTTATAATGCAACAGACTAGTAATCAATTTACTTTTATTTCCTATATTTAATAAGATTTCATATTCACTATCTATAATACCACTTAATATTATTTATGTTAACATTATTTAAAATTTTATATTAACATACTTACTTTTTTGCTTTTTCAGCTTTAATAATTTTACCTTTTATAGTTATATTTTTTAACTCTTCTATAACTCTTTTTCCTTTTCCATTTAATATATCAACATAGGATACCGAATCCTGGACATCTATTATTCCAATATCTTCAGATCTAATGCCCTCTATTTTACAAATAGCCCCAACTATATCTCCGGCACGAATCTTCTTTTTTTTACCTCCATTTAAATAAATTTTTGTTATATTGTTATTTATGGCTTTTGATTTTTCTTCTTTTCTTTTCGGTTTACTTTTAAGTGTTTTAACCCCTTCATTTTTTTCCTTTTCAACCATTATTTTCTCAGGCAAATTATAGACAGGAATTTTGAATCCAATAAACTCTTCAATTTCACTTAAAAGCTTATCTTTTTCATTAACACAAAAGCTTATTGCCTTCCCTTTTTCCCCTGCTCTTCCTGTTCGGCCTATTCTATGTACATATGCTTCCTTCTCTACGGGAAGATCATAATTTATTACGTGAGTAATTCCTTTAACATCAATGCCTCTTGAAGCTAGATCTGTTGATACAAGTATTCTAAAATCGCCCAATCTAAATCCATCCATAATGCTTAATCTTTCTTTTTGAAGCATTCCTCCATGTATTCTATTAACAGAGTACCCCTTAGATTTTAACCATTGAAACACTGTATCTACATTCTCTTTAGTTTTTGCAAATATAACTACTGTTTCAGGTTTCTCAATTATTAAAATATCATTTAGTTTTTCTATCTTCTCTTCATAATTAGTATAATATAAATTATGATCTATATTTTCGTTAATAAGTTTTTGATTATTAATACTTATATCTACAGGCTTATTCATGTATTTATCACATAATACCTTTATTTCCTCTGGTATTGTTGCTGAAAATAACATAGTAACTTTCTTCTTTGGAAGTCTTCTAATAATTCCTTCAACTTGCCCTATAAATCCCATATTAAGCATTTCATCAGCCTCATCTATAACAAAATATTTAATTTGAGCTAAATTAAGACTTCCTCTATCTATATGATCTAGAATTCTCCCTGGAGTTCCAACCACTACATGCGTCTTCTGTTTCAATTTTCTCTCCTGCTCTGAGATAGGTTCTTTACCAAAAATCGAAACAGATTTTATTCTTTTAAACCTTCCTATATTAGTTATATCTTCACTTACTTGAACAGCGAGTTCTCTCGTAGGTGTTAATACTAAAATTTGTGGGATATTTTCATTCCAATCCACTTTCTCACATAAAGGAATCCCAAAAGCTGCCGTCTTTCCACTTCCCGTTTGTGATTTAACTATGATATCTTTATTTAAAAGTATCTCTGGGATAACTTTTTCTTGAACTTTTGATGGATTTTTATAACCAAGTCCCTCGATTGATTTTAGGATTTCATCACTTATTTTAAATTTAGTGAATTCATTATTCATATATTAAATTTTCACCTCAATTATTTTATTAAATTATATTAATCAGAAATTATATAAATCTTTCTTATTATACCATTCTTATCTATTTTTCAAACACTATTTGTTTGTTTATTTTTTCATTGTTTTAATGCAATTTATACTTTAAATCTAAATTTTGCTTTAGAGAGTAGTTTTTTTACATAAATATATAATCATTCTATATCAGATAATATATCTGTGGGATTATGTAACTTTAACTAGAAAAATGCACATAATAAGGATATAATTAATTAGCAATATATATAGAAAAATTATTCAACTATAAAAGGAGAAATTAATGATTAACTCATTTAGTGATTTAAATTTAAATTCAAGTATAATAGAAGGACTACAAAAACAAGGAATTAATATACCAACTTCAATTCAAGCCAACTCTATTTTACCTGCTCTTGAGGGCAAAGATATAATTGGTGAAGCCTTTACAGGAAGCGGTAAAACATTAGCTTATCTATTGCCTCTTTTTCATAAAATAGATACATCAAAGAGAGAAATGCAAGGATTAATATTGGCTCCAACACATGAACTTGCTAAACAAATAGAAGATCAAATTAAGCTTCTTGCTGAGAACTCATCATTCCCTATAACTTCACTATCTATTATTGGTGATGTTAATATAAATAACCAAATAAAGAAACTCAAAGAAATAAAACCTCACATAATTGTTGGGTCAACAGGTAGAATTCTAGATCTAATTCGAAAGAAAAAAATAACTGCTCATACTATAAAAACAATAGTAATTGATGAGGGAGATAATTTATTAGATCCGAAGAGATCTAACGTTACTAAAGACATTGTTAAATCAACAATGAGGGATAGACAGCTTATGCTATTTTCAGCATCTATAAAACCTGAAACATTGGAAACTGCGAAGTCTCTAATGAAGGAACCAATAATAATAAAAAGTGAAGATAAGCCTTTAATAAATCCTAATATTGAGCATATGTTTATCTTATGTGAAAGACGTGATAAGTTTGAAACCTTAAGAAAAGTTCTTGTGGCTGCAAAACCAGAAAAAGCAATCATCTTTGTTAATAACAATGAGGATATTGAATTAACAACAGCCAAACTTAATTATCATAGCAAAGATTGTTTTGCTATGACCGGAAAGATTTCTAAGGAAGATAGAAAACTTGCAATTGAAAGCTTTAGGACAGGTAAAATAAAAATACTAGTCTCATCAGATGTTACAGCTCGTGGTCTTGATGTTGCTGATATAACTCACGTTTTCCATTTGGATTTGCCATTAAAATTAAATGAATATCTCCATAGATCTGGAAGAACTGCTAGAGGAAACGCTCATGGTACTTCTATATGTATTTTAACTGCTCAACAGCTTAATATAATAAAAAAATATGAGAGAGAATTTAATATACAATTTAAAGAAAAGAAAGTTTTTGGCGGAGTTTTAGAAGATGCTAATTATAACTCTAGTTCAAAGCAATATGAGCAAAAAAATAAATCTTATAGTAGCAAATTTAACAAATAAAATTTTATTATAGTACTTAATAAAACTTAAGCAAATTAGTATTAGGGATACTTATTTTTTCACCCAAATGATTAAAATGAGTATCCTTTCATTTTTATAATAAACTTAAATCTCTGCACACTCTTTTATATCTAATCTAATTATTCTCTATATAACAATTAGTTAATTATTTAATTATTGATGTGCCTTCACTTTAATTTATGATTTTCTTCCATTAATTTTATTAACGATAATAGTTAATAATAACTTATTATTTTATTAAAGTTTTCTTAAGTAAACAATTACCCAACTTAATCGGTGCTATAATCGGTAGTGATGTAACGGTATATATGTTCTAAGAAGTTCAATTCATAAATGTTTATCATAAACTTATCAGGTATTTATAGAACAATGAACTATATTATTTAGGACTTGTATCCAAAAAACTCACTAAAATATACACATAATGTTGGAGGAAAATTTTTATGAAAAAGAAAATCATTAGTCTATTGTTAATTGCAGCAGTTAGTTCAACTGCATTAATATCTTGTGGAAAAACTAAAGATTCTGCAAATTTGAATAATGAAAATACAACGGAGCAGTCTTCCACAACATCTACAACTGAACAATCACCTCAAAGTAATTCTAAGATAGTTGGCGAAAATAACAAACCCACTGTAGAAGTTAAACAAATTGCTTCTTTGACTGATTTTAAAGATAAAGACAAAAGTGAAATTGAAAAACTTTTAGGAAAAGCTATTAGCGAGGAAGATGATAAGGCTACCTATGAAAAAGATGATTATAGTTTTGAAATAAAATATAAAGATTCAAAATGTAATGAAATTAAGATAATTCCTAAGTCAGAAATGAAATTCCCAGCTGATGGAACTAACATCTTAAAATTAGTAGGAATAAACGCAGATGATTCGGATTCTACAATATCTCCAGCTGGACTTGAATGGAATAATAAATTTGATACATTTAAGATCAATGTAGTTTCTAATAATGAACCAAATGGTAAAATTTCTTATGTAACAATTATTTTATCAGATCCTTCTAAATAATGATAAGAGTTTGTGGATTTTGTATATAAAATACTACAGTATTAAAATTTAAACCAAACCATATTAAACGTATATTCATACTTTTTTACCTAACAAATTACTTTTGTTAGTGATTTCCATGAATATACGTTTAACTTTAATTTTCTATCTCTAATTTTTCTATTTTTATAGATGGTATTTTATGCTCTACATTGCTTTCATCTTTAATCACCGAGCTACCTACTTCCCCTATAACTTTAATCTTATCATTTTCTTTTAGTTGATACGATTTATCATAATCTCCAACTATTCCAACGATTTTTGAATCAGCAGCACAGCATGTCATTATAATCCTTCCTATAATTATTTGATCTTTATTTAAGTAATTTTCTTTACATACAAATCCATGTATTTCTAACTTTTTCCCTATATATTTTTCTGGATTAATCCGTATATCATCAAGCATTGTAGGATTATGTTCGTCAATTCTTATAGTTTCTTCATTGTTTCTTATGTTGCTCTTATTAAAATTATACTCAAATTCATGTTCATATAATGACTTTCTATCAATAACACTTGTTTTGTTTTCTAAAATTTCTAAATTCAGCTCTGAATGTTTAAATGTTTGCTGCTTATTAATAGATATGAAACCTATTATTAAGGCTAGTATTATTGGAAACAATTTTATTTTAATATTCATGCTGCCTTTAGGTGTAAATATATTTTTTATTTGAAAAACAGTCATTATACTTATCATTATTATAGTAATATAAAAATATTTAATCATATTACTACCTATATAAAAACCTATACTTCCAGTAGATATTAAATATATTATAGAGAAATCTAACAATATAAGAACAATAAACCATAAAAACTCATCAAAATTAAATCTTTTCACTTATTTTTCAGCTCCTTTTTATATTTAAATTGCTATCATTTAAAGTGCATCTTTATATTCCGCACATCATGAATAAAAAGGAGATTATAAATACAACAACTATTGTACTTATACTTAATTTAAGTACAAAACTTTTTTTAAAGGCTCCAATAATCATAATAAGATTTTTCAAATCAAGCATTGGACCTAAAATTAAAAATGCTGTAACTCCACTAAGTGAATAGTTAGTTAAAAAACTTTTTCCTACGAATGCATCCACTTCTGAACAAAGAGATAAAAAGAATCCAAGCAACATCATTGCAACTATTCCTAGAATCTTATTATTAGAAATAAAGTTTATTTCTCCATGAGATACTGCCACTTGAAATACGCTAGATATAAATGTCCCAAGTATCAAGTATCCCATTATATCCAAGAACTCTCTATTTGTATGTTCAATTATTCCTCTTAATTTGTTTTGATTTTCCACATATGAATTACATCCGCAGTTACAATAGCTATCATTATCTATAAAATCTATCACTAATCCTTTCTTATCTTTTTCAAGCGAATTTACTATCATTCCAATTAGAATTGCAGCTATAAATCCTCCAACTATTCTAAGAAGCACCATAATTTTTTTATCGTAAAATGCATAGTAAGTAGACATTATTACAACAGGGTTAATTATAGGTACAGCAAGCATAAATGTTACTCCGAACCCAACAGGTACACCTTTCTTTATAAGCCGTCTTGTTATAGGAACAATTGCGCATTCACAAACCGGAAAAATAAGACCTATCAAAGCAGCTCCTAAATATCCTAAAATATTTGCTTTAGGTATTATCTTAGCAATAATCCTTTCTGATATACATGTTTGAATTATAGCAGATATGAGAGATCCTATTATGATAAATGGCATTGCCTCAAGAATTATACTTGTAAATATACTTGCAAAATCTCCTATAACTTCAATATATATAAGGGTTGGATATTTATTGTAAATATATATTGATAGTATTACTACACTTATAATAAAGAAAGCTTTAACCTTCTTCTTATAAAGATTCATACATTTTCCTCATTTCCCTCATATTTTATGTTAGTACTTTTTTTGTAGTTTATCATTTTAATTTTTATCTTTTTTAAACACCCATTGTCCAATACCCTTGCTTCCCTAAGTGTAGAATTCAAAATATACTTATTACTAACTCGTAAAATAAATGCTTTAGGATTTATATTCTTAACTTTTTTAAAACCTTCATTTAAAATTTCTTTTTTGCAATAATCTATATTATTAATAACAATCATATTGGCGTTTTGTATAAAAGGTATTATAAAGCCTCCCATATTGTCAATATATTGCTTTAATGTCTTACCATCTGCAACAAAGAATATAGTCGTAATCTTACTACATTCTCTATAAATTCTTTCATTCAATATATCGAATAATTCTTTTAAATCAGAGGTTCCATTATATTCAATTATTATTCTGTTAGGTTTATATTTTTTTATTGAGTATATCATTTTTTCTTTTAAATCTTTAATATCTAAAGCATCCTGGATTCTTACAAAATTACTTATGTTACTAGAATGTACAATATTTTTTTCTCCTTGCTCTAATTGAAAAACCAGTACTTTTTCTCCATCAACTAAACTTTCTTTTAAAAGTGAATTTATAAATGACGTTTTTCCAGCTCCTAAAAAACCTGTCACAATCTCAATATGTATTTTCATAATTCCACCACCTCTCTACAAAGTTTTAATAATTAATAATTCTTATATTTGCCTAATAAATAGACGTTCTAATTCCCTTTTATTTAACTCACTACCAATTATTGAAACCACTTTCTTATTTGACCATCTAATTTTCCTGCTTTTAAATTCATTAGGTACATAATCAAATTGATAATATTCTCCATCGTTTGCTTTAAAAACACCTTTAGCTCTTATTATTCTTCCGAACTTATCATTAGTTGAAATAAATTCGAATTTTTTTTGAATTTCAAGCATACTTATATTTTCTTCAAGATCTATAGGATAGCTTTCAAAAATTTCATTTGCACTATGATTTACTTCTCTTCTCATCTGCTTACTTGCGCTAGAGCTAATACTAGAATTTGCAGCAAAAATTTTTCTTTTTTCATTTATTACATTTGTACTAAGAAAATCACTTCCTTTTAATAACTCCCATGGTTTATATATTATTTTAGCTTTCAAATTTAACTTTCTTATAGAATCTATAGTTGTATCAATTTTTTTATTATCTACAAGTTGACTTCTGCTTAAAACTATAGTTTTTGCTCTTTTTATTTGATTCTCATAAAATTCCTTAAAATTTTTCAAATACATATCATAATTTCTAATATCAATTAAAGTAAAAATATTTCTAATTTCGAGCTCATGCTGAAACTTCTTTTCTTGGAGAATATTTAATATCTCACTTAATTTTGCTACTCCTGAGGGTTCAATTATTATATTGTTCGGATTATACTTACCTATAACTTCTAAAACAGCTTCTCCAAAATTTCCAGATACCTGACAACAAATGCATCCAGAATTTATTTCCTTAATTTCAATATTACTTTCTTTTAATATGTCTCCGTCTATTCCAACTTCTCCGAACTCATTTTCTATAATAACCGTATTGCTATCATAAACCTTTTCTGACAATAACTTTTTGATTAACATTGTCTTTCCAGCACCTAAAAAACCTGAAAATATATCAACTTGAACTTTCATCAAACTTTTCTCCTTCCATTGCAACCATACATTATATTCATATTTTTATTTATACTATAATTGCTCAATATATATGAATAAAATTTATTTACAATTTTTCATAACAAAAAGGTCCTTATAATTAATAAAAAGTTATTAATTATAAGGACCCTCGTTATAGCCTAAGCTAAATGAAATAATTAAATATGTTATGCTACTATTTTATTTAGATATATACTTTAACTTATAGCTATAAATTTATCTAGCATTTATAAAAATCCAAGAAAAATTCACATATATTTCTATTCATATTAACAACAGAATTAATATGGATAGTAGAAGAAATGAGTAGCTCTATCTGTTGTCGCAGTATCTTGAAGAATAAGCCTTTTATGTAATACCGAATTTCCAAAGCTTGTCCTTTGGTTATCTACAATATAAGCATATCCATCTTTATCCCAACCCATAAAAATATAAACATGAGTATAATTATTTGTAAATACAATATCTCCTGGTTTAATCTGAGAGAAATCATAACTATAAACAAATCCCATATTCTTTAATATGTTCTCTAACTGATATGTATTTGCTGTTGAAGTTGGTATATTAACACCTATTCTTCTTAACGCTTCAGATGTAAAGTATACGCAGTTATTACTAGTAATTCCGTCATGCAATGCAACAGCAGTACTATCTACGCTTAATTGATTATTCACATTAGTCATATATTTAAACAATTGATAATTTGTACTTGAATGCGAATAATTAGAGGAAGTATTCACTGTTTCACCTCTAGGATTAACGTATGTATAATTATCTAGCCACACATTCTTAATTAATGAACCATCACTGGAAAATCTATATTTTTTACCGTTTATAACCGTATCCCCTGATGCCATTATACCTGACGTCCCATCCAGATAGTATATCTTATCATTTAAAGTTAACCATCCATATTGCATTGCTCCTGATCCTGAAAAATAATAATAGCTATTGTCTATCTTTATCCATCCAATCGCCATTGAGCCATTATCATTGAAGAAATATTTAATGCCTTTTATTGTTTGCAATCCTTTTTCCATTTTTCCATCTTTATCAAAATAGTACCAAATTCCAGATATCTGTTTCCAGTCATTCTTTATTGCACCGTTCATTCTGTCATAATAGTACCAATTCTTATCCTTATCGCTTTCCCAACCATCTTTTACATTACCATCGTCATTGAACTGATATTCCTTACCATCGATAGTTTCAGTTCCTTTAAGCCTATTTCCATTTCTATCCAGATAGCACCATTTACCCTTTAAAAAATACCACCCCTTATCTAACCTAAACTTATTTCCTTCAACATCGCAATAAGTATAAGTACCATTTACTATTTTTTGAGTTATATTTTTAGGTAATCTCTTTAATTGATTATTTCCTAAATCTAAATAAGTTAATCTAGGTAAATCTCCTAAATAATCAGGAATATCTTCATATATATAGCAAGAATTTAAGTTTAGATACTCTAGATTCTTTAACATCTTTATTTCTTCCGGTATATTATTACCAACTCTCTTATGGCTTAAATCAATTTTTTTGATATTCAAAAAATCTGCTTCTGTTAAGTTGTCCACTTTTTTACTTAACTGCTTGGCCACTTCTTCTGTAAGCCAGTTGTCATTAATTTCAACACCACTCTTTTCTACAACTTCCCCACTAATCCTTGCGTCTTTTGCATAAGTTATTACTGGAATACTATTAATACATAAAAATACTGCTAATATTGCTATTTTTTTTACTCTATTGCGTCGCATCTAATCGTCTCCCTTGATTTTTTTCATATAAATTATACCATTTTAGACGTATAATCTCAAATAATTTTAAAAAAATCAATTTTAGGAAATTTAATAGTATCTGCTTTTTTCTCACTTATTCTATATACTTTTAAATTATATGATTTTCTAGAATATTACTTAAATCTATATCTCGAATTGAGTTAACAATCATATCTGCTTTAGATAAATCTTGATTTCCAGAGTTAATATTTTTAAATCCTATACAATTCATTTTAGCATCTTTTGCAGCAAATACTCCATTCCTAGAATCTTCAATAACGACACATTCTTTTGGCGATATTCCCAATTTTTTTGATGTTTCAATATAAATATCTGGTGATGGTTTCCCTCTTTCAACTTCTTCTCCGCTTATAATATATTTAAAGTATTCTTGTAATTTAAACTTTGATACAACTATATCAATTAAATCTTTAGGTGATGATGATGCTATTGCAGCAGGAATATTTCTATTCTTTAATTCTATTAACAATTCTTTGATTCCATCTATTGGCTCTAAATGAGATTCAATAATCTTCATTTTAGTCAATTCTACTTTATAGTCTATTATTTCTTCCAGTGATTTTTTTATATTGTAATTTTCCTTTATATCCGTATACATATATTCATTTGTTGATCCTACGTATTTTTCCAATTCTTTTTCTGAAATATCACAACCTAATTCTCTTATTGTTTGCATATCCACCTCAAAATGAATTGGTTCACTATCAATAATTACTCCATCCATATCAAATATAAATGCTTTCATAATATACCTCCAAATTAATAAAATACATAAACTTTACATCGCTTTAGAATTTGCTATAATGATCTAAACAATTCCTCAAACGTATCGAATTCAACTATACCTTCATCACTAATCTTATCTTTTTCGCATGCTGTATAAATATATCTAAATGAACTAATTCCACTTAATATCTCATTAAATTCTTCTATTTTCTTTTTAAAAAACTCGCTTGCATTTTTAAATTCTCTATATCCATAATCCATCCCCTCCTTTTGCATAATAGAATTATGCAAAAGTTACTAAAATCGTTTCTTAAATGTATCTATATCACTTATCTTTTATCTCAAAAGCTACTTTATATAACATACATTTAATTTTGCAATCCTACTAATAGATTATGATTATTTTTTAATTAGTTAAGTAAGAATATAATAATTTAATAGTATTTTCAAAAGCACTATAATGAGTCCTTTCCATGCCATGAGATGCGTGGACGCCTGGTCCTATCAACGCTCCGCGTATATCATTTCCACCTCTTAAAGCAGCCCCTACGTCTGAGCCGTACATTGGATAAATATCTACAGCATATTTAAGCTCATTATCCTTTGCAAGATTAATTAGTTTTGTTACCATATTATAATCATATGGTCCTCCTGAATCTTTGGCGCATATTGATACATCATATTCACTGCAAGTTAAATCATCGCCAATACATCCCATATCTACTGCTATCATCTCAACTATATCGCTTGGTATATATGATGCTCCATGTCCAACTTCTTCATAAGTTGAAATTAATATCTTGGTAGTATATTTAGGAACTATTTTTTCTCTATTAAATAATTCCAATAAACCCATTAAACAAGAAACACTACCTTTATCATCAATAAATCTTGACTTTATAAACCCACTCTCAGTAATTGTTGTTTTAGGATCAATAAATATAAAATCTCCTACACAAATACCCAACTTTTGAACATCACTTTTTGAATGAACCTCTTCATCAATTCTTATTTCCATATTTTTTGGATCTCTTGTTTTACTTGAGCTATCCTCAAAAACATGGGCTGCAGGACTTGTGCTTAAGAATGTTCCTGTATATTTCTTTCCTTCCCTTGTTCGTATTGTACAATATTCGCTGTCTAAAGTCGGAACAATTGGTCCTCCAAGTAAGGTAAACTTTATTTTTCCATCTGAAGTTATTGATCTAACCATGGCTCCTAACGTATCTACGTGCGCAGATAATCCTAATATTTTTTCATCCGATTTACCCTTTATAGTTATTATTCCACAACCTTTATTGGTAGTTTCAAAACTATATCCTAGTTCTTTAACTATATCTCTTATTTTATCAATTATCTCAAAGCAGAAGCCAGTTGGACTATCAAATTCTAATATCTCCTTTGCAACATCTAAAACGTATTCTTTATTAACACATAATTCCATAAAATCAACCTTCCTTCAAAAATTAAAATCTCTTTGTTAATTTCAAAAATGCCTAATCATAAATTCAGACAAAAATTTCATTATATCAATATCCTTAACTCTTACTCTATATGACTAATAACATTCTCTAATAAGTAAAATTAGATACAATTCACTAAATAGGATTTCCAAAAGTAATCCTATTTAGCGCATTGCATCCAACTTTGCTATACTTTTATCATAATTCTTTTTAATTATTACTCAAAATAAATCTTAATTTTCCAATTAAAATATCCATTTCTTCATCGGTTCCTATTGTTATTCTCAAAAAATTATCTATTCTTTCTTTATCAAAATATCTTACTAGTATTCCTTGACATTTCAAATTCTCATAAATAAACTTCCCAGAAGCACTGTTATGACTAGCAAAAACAAAATTTGATTTTGACTTTAAAACTCTAAAATCTAATTTTTCTAATTCCTTGACCACTTTTTCTCTTGTTTTTACTATTTTCTTAGTTATTTCCTCAAAATATTTACTATCTTGAATAGCTGCTTTAGCCCCAGCTAAAGCCACTCTATCTATAGTATAAGAATTTATGCTATTTTTAATTCTGTTTAATCCCTCTATTAAATCTTTATGACCTAGCGCAAATCCAACTCTTAATCCTGCTAATGAACGTGATTTTGATAATGTTTGAATTACTAAAAGATTATCATATTCATGTATATATTTAACCATTGACTGGCCACCAAAATCTATATAAGCTTCATCAATAATTACTACTCTATCTTTATTAGCTTCAATTAAACTTTTTAAGCTTTCTGTATTTATATATTTTCCTGTTGGAGCATTAGGATTTGGTATTATTACTCCACCATTTGTCTTTTTTAGCTCTTCCAATGGTATATCAAAATTATCGTCTAATTTTACTAATTCATAATTTAAATCAAAAAGTTCAGCATAAACCTTATAGAAAGTATAACTTATATCTGGAAATAATATTTTTTTGTTCTTTGAAAAGAAAGTCATAAACGAAAATGCCAAAATCTCATCCGAACCATTTCCTATAAATATTTCATTCTCATCTAACTTATAATAATTAGCTATTTCACTTATTAACTCACTACATGTTGGATCTGGATAAAGTTTCAAGTCATCATTAACCGCGTTCCTCATGGCTTCTAAAACTTTATCTGATGGTGGATACGGATTCTCATTCGTATTTAGTTTTATGTACTTTCTATCCTTAGGCTGCTCCCCAGGCACATAAGGCTCTATTTCTCTAACTTTATCATTCCAATATTTACTCATACAACTGCCCCCTAGTATGTTATGTTTTTACTATATTATACCCTAAGTCTAAAATATCTTCTATTACTTTATTATTATTAATAATTCTTAAAATAAACGAAAGATTTCCAATTTTTTAACATTTTCTTATAATTTATTGGTAAAATGGTTTATAGTAAGGTGGAAATATGAGTATTATAAGCTTTTTTTCTACGTCTCTAAGTTCAATATGAAAGGAGTGGTAAATTTAATGAGTAAGCTATTCAAGGGTATTGTTATTATATTTTGGATATCTATCTTATTTGTTTTTCTTAAATATCAATTATATAGTGATGGAGTTAATAAGATAATATTTTTTTTAAATACATATGGAAAATTCAGTGCAATTTTATTTTTCATAATTGCATCACTAAGAATTTTCACACTAATTCCTTGTACAATTTTTATAATTATTGGCGGAATATTATTTAATCCATATGAAGCATTTATTTTAACTGCAACAGCGAATTTATTAAGTGAAATTCTATTATTTTTCTTTGCAAGACTTACGTTTGGAATGAGTTACCAGAATAAAATAGTAAATAAATATCCCAAAATATACAACATGATAAAAAAAAATAATGTGCAACTTCTAGCTTTAGGGGTATCTTCACCAGTTGTTCCCACCGACATTATTTGTTTTTTTTCTGTATTAGCTGAAATTAGCTTTATTAAATATACTTTAACAATATTTTTTGCAGATACACCAATAATTTTGCTTTATACATTTTTAGGAATTAGTATAAAGTATTCGTTATACGTATTTGCTGTTATGCTTTTTATTATCATACTAGTTAATTATTTTAATTTCAAAAAATGGAGTAATCAAACTAATTAAACAAAGATAGCTATTGATTATGTTATTATATTTACATAATCAATAGCTATTATTAATATTTATCAAATTCTATCGTTTATATATGGATCTTACTTAAGCACATCTATAGGCGAATTTCCTATACCTTTATAATCTTACATATAGCCCTTAAACACAACTGAATTTTTACGACAAATCCATTTCTTTATATGTTTGTTGCATCACCTAATATCAAACCTTTATGTTTATAAAATATTAAGCGAAATTTACAACACGACTTTTAATATTTAAATATCTCATTCTTTTTTCAATCAAATACAAAAAATATCTTATAAATTTATCATATTACAATCTTTTTTTAAATAAAATGAATATATTATACTAAAATAATTTTTAGGAGTTCCATATGATTCTTATATCACCTCTTTTACTAGCTATTTCAACAAATATAGTAACATTATCATTTTTTTTATCTTATGGAATTAAGAAAATACATTTATCTAAATCAAATAGTATTTTACTTGCAATAGTAACTTCTGCTAGTACATTTGTTTCTATGTATATTGGTAAATTAATTCTGCCCTTAATAGATCCTAAGGTCAGTAATATATTTGGTGCTATTCTTTTAAGTTATATTGGTATTTCTTTTATAGTTGAGAATATTCGCTTAGAAAAAAAACGTCTTGGTTACGATACTTCCTTTTATTATGAAAGTTCTTTTAAATATAAAAACCTCTTGGAGGATTCTTATATTCTAAATTTAGATAACTCTCATAATATAAATCTAAGAAAATGTTTAGCTCTTTCCATCTCACTATCTGTAAACAATATTTGTACAAATTTTGCTGCAAGTATAACAGGTGTTAATCTTAGTATAAGTGTATTTTTAAATTTTATTATTTCTATCTTATTTGTATATATAGGCTACTTTAATCGAAATATCAATTTTTCAAAATATTTGATTAGATATTCAAATTTTATTTCTGGAATTGTATTAATCGCTTTCGGAATTTATGAAATATTTGTTTAATAATAATATAATAATGCCATGGAGTAGTAATGCAGAATATATCCATGGCATTAAAAATTATTTTTAGAACATTAGCTTATTCTAAAATCCATTCTATTCGTATCTAAGTGCTTCTATAGGATCTAGTTCAGCTGCTTTCTTTGCTGGATAATATCCAAAGAATACTCCAATAAACATTGAAAATGAAAAACTTACTAAAATAACTAATGGCGATACTGTAGTTGCATATCCCATAGCTTTTGAACCAATTGCTCCTGCACCTAAACCAAGTAATATTCCTAAAATACCACCAATGGAGCATATTATAATTGATTCAACTATAAATTGCATCTTTATATGACTGCTTTTAGCTCCAAGTGCCTTTCTAGTTCCTATCTCTCTTGTTCTTTCTGTAACAGATACTAGCATTATATTCATAACTCCAATTCCGCCAACCACTAGCGAAATTCCTGCAATAGCAGATATAGCCACTGCAACTGTAGTCATCATTGATGTCATTGATTCAAGCATACTTTCCATATTGCTTGCTTGAGCTTCAAACTTTGCATTTTTTGCATAAAGCTTAGATAAGTAGTCTGATAATTCATTAGTAAATGACTGAACATTTACTTCATCTTTTGCTTTTATTTGAAATGTCTGGTAATTTTTATTAGTTGCTGTCTTCTTTGTTACAGTAACAGGAATATATAGGTCAGTAGTTAAATTTTCATCAGATGTTGTTCTATTTCCTCCCGAAGCCTTATATTTATATACTCCAACTATTGTGTATGTGTAAATTGCATTTGATGTATAAACTTTTATATCTTGATTTATGGGATCTACATTTGTTCCAAATATCTTGGATACTAATTTATCTGAAACTACTGCAACATCTTTTGCTCCATCAATATCATTTTGTGAAATATATCTACCTTCGGCCATTTCCAAATTTTTAACATCTTTATATCCAACATTTGTCCCTACTGTGCTTACATTAGAATACGTTGAATCATTTTTAACTTTACCTGAGCTACCACTTTCAGATACACTTATAGAACTTATTTCGTCACTAAAGTTTTCCTGTAAATCATTTATCTGTTCCATTGTCATAAGGTCAATATCTTTTGCAGTGCTACTTGATTTTCCTTGTCTTCCTGAACCTCCTGGAGGCATTCCTCCTCCGCTTGCTGCTTTCATTGCACCTGCACCTGGCACTCCACCCCCACCTTGTGGTGCGCCACCGCCTGACTTTGCGCCTCCACTATTATTTGGTGAATTGCCATTTGAGTTTTTCGAGTTTGAACTATTAGAATTTTTCGAACCTGAATTTTTTGAATTCGAATTATTTTTGTCCTTTAAATTCGAATTATCGGAATTCAACGAATTTAATGTACTTGTAGTACTTTTTTCTTGCACGTTAACTGTAATATTAGTTGCACCCATTGAAGACATTGAACTTGTTAAAGAAGAGGTCATTGCATTTCCTACTGAAACAACACCAATTACTGACGCTATCCCTATTATTATTCCAAGCATTGTAAGTAACGCTCTCATTTTATTGGATTTAAGCCCCGCAACTGCAAGCATTATATTTTCTTTTATAAACATACTTTGTCCTCTTTTGGAAATCTTCTGTAGTACATATCATTCTTTTTTTCAGATATTATATTTCCATCCTTCAAAGTTATAATTCTTTCTGTTTCCTCCGCAAGTTCGCTATTATGGGTTATAAATACAATGGTTTTGCCTTCCTGTTCATGAACTTTATGAAACAAATCCATAACCAATCTTCCAGTTGTTGAATCAAGTGCACCTGTAGGCTCATCCGCAAGTATTATACTTGGATCATTAGCTAATGCTCTAGCAATAGCCACTCTCTGCTTTTGTCCTCCTGACAGTTCATTGGGTTGATGAGACATTCTATCTTTCATTCCAACAAGATCTAAAAGTTCTTCTGCACGTATTCTTCTATCTTTTTTACTCATTCCATAGTAAAGCATTGGCAATTCCACATTTTTCAAAGCTGAACTTCTTGGAATTAGATTATATGTCTGAAATACAAAACCTATTTGTTTATTTCTTACTTCAGATAAACCATTATCAGATATTTCATTGATATTTGTACCATCTAAAATATAGTTCCCAGAAGTTGCTCTATCAAGTGCTCCTATAATATTCATTAATGTACTTTTTCCAGAACCAGATGAACCAACTATTGCTACAAATTCTCCTTCTTTTACACTAATATCAATTCCTTTTAAAATATTTAATTGATTTGGAGTTCCAATATAGAAGCTTTTTGTAATGTCTTTCATTTCTATTATATTTTTACTCAAAGACACTCACCCCCTACTTTGTTTTTCTAGAATTTATTTCTACTGGATCACCAACTTTATAGCTTGTTGGTTCATTAAGTATAATCATTCCATCTGATAGATCAGAACCATCAATTTCAACATTTGCATTTGATTCTATACCTTTAGTTACTGGAATCTCCTTAACGATATATTTCCCACCCTGTTCAACTGCTGCATAAACCTCGTTTTGTCCACTGTTATTAATTACTGCTCCATATGGTACTGAATAAATATCATCTTTTTCATCTGTGATAATATTTACTACTGAATTCATACCTACTTTCACCTTATCATTTTTACCGGTTAACTGTACCTTAACTGTGAAAGATACATCACTGCTTGTCGTATTACTAGTGCTACTAGTACTAGTGCTAGTTTTACCGTTACTACTACTAGTTGTACTTGTACTCGCACTGGCAGTACTAGAAACTGGTTCAACACTTAAAACTTCTGCATCAATAATATCAGAACCTGAAGCATCCGTTGTTATTTGAGCTTTTTGTCCCACTTTTACTTTTGCGACATCTGTTTCATCAACACTCGCATTAACAATTAAATTGTCTAAATCCTGAATTACAAATAATGCCCCAGATGCTTGTATACCTACTACAGCATTTACATTAGTTACTGTCCCATCTACAGTCGCTACAACCTGAGCATCTTGCAATTTCTTTTTCTTGTCTTCATATGCAAGTCTATTACTCTTATCATTAGCTGCTGCTTGAGCAGATTCATAAGCTGTTTTTGCTTCAGATAATGCTTGATCAGAATTAACTTTTGCTGCTTCTAATGCAACTGTTGATTTATCATAAACTCCTTTGGAATTTTCATAATTGGTTTTTGCTGTATTTAGATCTTGCTGAGAGATTTCGCCATTTTGAAACATGACCTTATCATATTCATAAACTTTACTCTTATCTTCCATATCGAGTTTTGCACTATCAACAGATTTTTCTGCATTTATTATATCAGTTTGTAAGTTATTATCATGTAAATACTGCAAATTGTCATATTTTTGTTTTGCACTTGTTAATGATAACTGATTTTTTTGCTCATTTGCATTTAGAGTTTGTTCTGCCTCAGCAAGTTGTTCTTGAAGAGTTGATGTATCTATTGTTGCAAGCACATCCCCTTTTTTTACTACATCTCCAACTGAAACATTAATTGATGCAACATTATATTCTAAATTTGAATATATATTAGTTGAATCTCCACTCTTTATAGCGCCTGATGAACTAATTGTTGTAGCAATATTTGTTTTCTTAAGAGTTGTATACTTAACGCTGCTTTGTGTTACTTTCGTTTTAGCAAATTTAACCTTATAAATACCTGCTCCTATTGCTAAAACAACTAATATCGCAACTAAACTTATAACTTTCTTTTTAGTTAAAAATTTTTTCTTGCTTGCTTCAGTTGTTTCCATAATTTCTTTATTAGCTAAAGTTTTTTTATTAAATAAAAGCTTCAATTTTAGTAACCCTCTTTCATTTCAATGTACTTTAAATAAGACAAATAGCATTGATTTCTTTTATTTATAAAATCCGCATTATCATTATCTAGAGTCAATTTCGCAGCATCTACATCATTTTTTGAAACAAATCCATAATCATATTTTGTTTGCTCAATTTCATATTCTTTTTGTTTCTGGTTTATTACATCATAACTGCTTTTTATTGAATTGTAAGAAGTCATTAAATCATTATATTGTTTTTTAAAGCTTGTCTCAGTACTATTCATTAGCGACTTTAATTTGTTATTTGCTTCTTCAACTTTATTATCATAAATATCTTTATTATCATAATCATCTTCAGCATCATCTAAATCATCAATCTCATCATTTTGAAGTTTTATATCAATATTATTTTCAAGCATTTTGCTCAAATCATCTTCATAATTAATTTTAGATATAACATCAAAATTTTTATCTATATCATTTTCAAATGTAACTTTACTCTCAGAACTTATTCCAAGTAAGTTAAATAGCTTAAGTTTATCAAGCTCTGCTGTATTCTTTGACGAATCCAAGTCGTCAACTGAAGTATTTCCTTGTAATAATTCAGTATATTTATTTTTAGATATAAAGCCACTATCATATTGAAGTTTATATATTTGTTCTTTCTTAGTATTAATATTCACTGTATCTTCTTTTATTTTTTCATTTGGTAAATCAGACAAATAAGTTATGTATGCCTGTTGAGCTGCGTAAACTTGATCTTCAATTTCCTTGTTATAATCATCCCTGGCTGTTTTAAAAGCATCTCGCTTTGTCGTTAAAGTTGTATCAGCATTATCATAAGCATTTTTCGCATCATAAGCTGCTTTGGCATTATCATAAGCTACTTTAAGAGTTTCTTTTTGAGCGTCATCTGTACAATTTTCATAAGCATTTTTTGCCGATTCATAGTTTGACTCGATATTCTCCTTATCACTATAAGCATCATATGAGCTCTTTGCACTACCATAATCATCTAATGCATCATGATATTCCTCTTGTGCTATTTTTAAATTATTCTGTTTAATCTTAATATCTAAATTATTTTCAGTCATGATATCTCTTATGTTTTCTAATGATACTTTAATCGTACCACTATCAGACACTTCGTTAACTGCACTATTATCAGTCGTAGCAGCATATGCACCTGGTATATTAAGAATTGATATGCCACCAGAAACCACTAAAGTTCCAATTAAAAAACTTATAAATGTCTTTCTCAATCTTGTCTCCTCCTCGATTTGTCATTTAGTAATATTATTCTATTTTAAATTTATTTTCTAATTATAATAAAGGATTGTAACATCTCTATTACACATATATAAACAGAATATAAACAAATGTTAAATTCATGTTAAATTTAATATTATAAATTAAAACTAGAGGTGCAAGTAACTTTTGCATTTTCTTACAAAAGTTACTTGCACCTCTAGCCAACATTTCATAATTTCATTATTTTCCCATGTGGTTTTTAAAATTTATAGTATAAACTCAAACCATTATCAAAATAAACATATTTTTATTCAATATGAAATAATTATTAGTTTATAAGTTAAATCTATATCCAGCTCCCCACACAGTTTCAATATACTCAGGATTACTGCTATCTAACTCAATCTTCTCTCTTATTCTATTAATATGTACAGTTACAGTAGAACTATCTCCTAAAGATTCTTCTCCCCATATCCTGTCTAGCAATGTATCTTTTGAAAATACGATATTAGGGTTTGAAGCTAAGAACATTAAAAGTTCAAATTCCTTGTTAGCAAATTTAACTTCATTTTTCCCTATATAAACTCTTCTTGCTTTAAGTAAAATTTTAATACGCCCAATAGTTATTGAACTTTTTTCATTATCGCTATTTTTTTCAATGGTTGTGAGACGTTCATATCTAGAAATATGTGCATTTACTCTTGCTACAAGTTCGCTTGGACTAAATGGCTTTACAATATAGTCATCAGCACCTATGCCGAGTCCTTGTATTTTATAGATATCTTCTTTTTTAGCAGTTACCATCAAAATGGGTATTTCTTTAACAGCTCTTATCTCCTGACAAACTTTAAATCCATCCTTTCCTGGCAGCATAACATCTAAAAGGATCAAATCAAATTCTTCATTTAGCGCAAGATCTAGTCCTTTATATCCATCTTGAGCAATTTCTGTTTTAAATCCAGTTATCTCCAGATAATCTCTTTCTAATTCAGCTATACTTTCATCATCTTCTATTATCAATATCTTTTTCATTGACTATCCTCCCTACCTTATAATATATATCTGTTTTACAATTATCTTTTAGGTAATGTTATTCTTATTGTAAGTCCATCATTATTAAAAGCTTCAATCTCTCCATCATGCGCTTCTATTATATGTTTTGCTATAGCTAATCCAAGTCCACTTCCTTCATTAGGCTTTGTTCGTGAAACATCTCCTCTATAAAAACTTAGAAATAACTTTGAAAGCTCTTCATCAGGAACCCCTGAACCATTATCACTAATTTCTAATATTGCAAATTCCTCATCTTCATACAATTTAATTTTTATTTTAACTAAATTCTTTTGCTTATATTTAACACTATTATCCAATATATTCAGAAGAACTCTATTTATTTCATTATAATCGAGTTTCACTAATGTTGAATTCTCACATTTACTTTCAAATGAAATTTCAACGTTTTTTCCATAAAACTCTTTCTTAGCACACCTGTAAAATCTCTCTATATATTCCCTAATGCTTACTACATCAAATTTAAATGGAAATCGGCCTGTATCTAATTTAGAAAAAAGGAACAGACTATCAACTAATACATCCATATCACAAGCCTTAGTATAAATTGTGTCTAAATACTTTTTTTGTTTTTCAGGAGTATTTGCTACCCCATCACGTAATCCTTCCACATAACCTTTAATTGCAGTTAATGGTGTTCTTAGATCATGGGATATTCCTACCACTAGTTGCTTTCTATCTTCTTCATATTTTAGCTGCATATCGACCGAATGTTTTAATCTTAATCTCATTTCATCAAAATCACCACAAACTTGTCCAAATTCATCATCACTTTCATAATTCATTTCAAAATCCAGATTTCCGTTTTTTATCTGTTCAGCTCCATAGCTTAAAAGTTCTAAAGGGCGAATCAATTTCTTATAAATCTTACTGGATAGTATAACATTAGTTATCGTAACAACAATTAGCGAAATTATAATAACTATTATTATATAGCTTATTACCAAAGTTGACATTTCATTTTTTATGTCAATCCTTACAGGTTTATATGATGGATTTATTGCAATAATATTTACTACTTTATTATCCTTAACAAAGCTATTTTTAACTAAAGATATGGAGTTCATCTCTAAAACTAATGAATTAGATTTGAAAAGTACATCATCTCCTATCATCGAAATAGCTTCTTTATCCTTATCTTCAATATTTGATGACACAATTTCCCCATCATATGTTATTATTAGATGATATCCCTTAGGATCAAGAAATTTCTGTAATTGCTCTGGAAATTTATCTAAATCATTTTTATTTTCTATATTTCTCATATCTGGTTTTAAACTTTGTTGAATGAAATAAGCATTCTGATCATGCTCCCTATAACCTTCAAATTTATTTTCATAAGCCTTTGAAAATGGAATATTCATTATAAATGCAATAATAAATATGATAATTACAGGTATAATTAACATGAATATATTTGAAATGGTTAGACGTTTCTTTATTTTCATAATAGTTCCTCAACCAAATTCTTAATAACATATAAACTTGATAAATTTATTTTATCTGGATTCGTCAACAGGGAATAATCCTTTATCCATAAATTACCCTGAACTATTTTGCACTCTTTTATTTCTTCCGTTGGATCTTCATCATAAACTTCTTCCAATTCCTTTGTCTTAGTAAGTACAACAATTCTTCTGCATGCCTCTTCATGCTCATCGTAAATATTAAAAAAGCTGTTATATGAATCGTAGCTTCTAACTGATGTCACTACCTTTAAAAATAAATTATATCTTTCTGCTGCATCAATTGCTTTTATCAATTCTTTTTTCATACTATCTCTCCATGTGAATCAAAATATTTCTTCAAAACTATAGTGGTTTATATAATAAAAAGGCTAAATATCCCTATATTATAGAATTTACTTATAATTTTAACTATAACTTTACTATATTTAATTTAATTATCTCATAGGGATATATCCTTTTCAATAAAGTTTACTTATATACTTATCAATATTAGCCTAAAATTGATGTTAACTAAAATATTTTTTACCTAAGCAACTCATTTTTAAGGCTTTTTATTTCATTTTCCTCTAAGTACCTCCATTTTCCTATCTCCAGATTATTAAGCTTTATATTCATTATTCTAATTCTTTCAAGTTTAATAACCTTATAACCTAAAGCTCCGCTCATCTTACGAATTTGTTTATTCATCCCCTGAGTTAGTATAATTTTAAATGTATTATCATCTACCCTTTCTACTCGACATGGTCTTGTTTTAACAAACTTATTTTTTTCACGTTCTATATTTTTCAATTCTTTCAACTGTACTATGGATGAGTCACCTATATTTTCTTCCCCTAGTGGATTTTCTTTATCTTCTATTTTATTATATAAACCTAATTTATCACTTATCCTTCTAACACCAGAACTTTTATTCCCTGTAATCTCCACTCCATCAGACATCCTCTTTAAAAATTCATCATCAAAGTTTTTATTTACTTGAACTAAATATTCTTTTTCATGCATATTATCGCTTTCTAAAATCCTATTAGCAACTTCACCATCATTAGTCATTAAAATAAGCCCTTGCGAGTCTTTATCTAATCTGCCAACTGGAAATATATAGTGTGGATATTTCATATAGGAAATTATATTATCACTAACTTTATTCTCTGCAGTACAAGTAATTCCAACTGGTTTATTCAAAACAATATATACTTTTTCCACCGTAGAAATTGGTTTGCCGTCAAATATTATTTCATCCGAATCATTTACCCATTGTCCCTCAACACAATATCTTCCATTTATAATAATTCTCTTTTCTTCAATCAATCTATTTGTTTCCTTTCGAGAACAAATTCCATAGTTACTAAATAATTTATTTATCCTCATTGTTTACGCTATCCTTTCAAGCTACTAAAATTCAATTGTATATTAATATTAATCAAATATTATACTTTTAACAATAGCAAAAGCTTCTCTTGTATATGTTATAGGAATTAAATACCATACAGTGCGACTAGAATAATTGCTATAATTTACATATCCGTTTCTCTTTGCTAAGATACTGCTTCTAAGAGCATGAAAATCGCTTGTTACTATTTTAATATTAAGTTTATCTAGAGATTTTCCACTATTTTCTTCTATTTTTGCTTTTGAAAATTTAAGATTCTCATCTGTATTCCTTGAATTATCTTCAATTATTACTTTTTCCTCATCAACTCCTCTATTTAATAAATATTTTTTCATTGCATGTGATTCTGGCAGCTTCTCGTCAGATCCTTGTCCTCCTGATAAAACAATGAATCTACAATTATCTTCTTTTATGTATTCTAAAGCTGCATCCAACCTTCCTTGAAGGATTAAACTTGGGTTAGAGTTAGTATCAAGTCCTGCTCCCAAAACAATAATATAATCTGCATTCCCCTTATTATATTTAGGATAATTAATTATAAAAATTTCTATTCCTAAAAAAAATATACCTCCTATGCAAATTAGTACTTTTAAAACTTTAAAATACCTATATATAAACTTATTATTTTCTATTCCCCTCTTAATAAAATAATATATTATTAAAGTAACTCCTAAAATAAAAATAGGAATACTAAATGAGATTTTAGAGCTGCTTATAATATTTATTACTGCAATATATACTATAATAATCATGCCAAAGATAATATCCAAATTTTTTTTCATAACATGCACTCCTTAATTAAAATAAAAAATATTCTGTTATAATATTTATGCACGAAAAAAGAGAATAATCTGCTTTTTCATAGTTTTCCAAATTATTCTCTGTATCTTTTTATTATTTTTATTCTATAATTTTAGTATGTTTATCTACTATTATTTAATAATTCTCCTATTTCATCATTAGTAAATTCATATTTAGTATTGCAAAAGTTACATACTATTTCCTCATTCTTTTTGTCATCATATATCTCTTGAAGAGTTTCCTTTCCAATAGATATTAAGGCTTTTTCAACTCTTTCTCTAGAACAATCACATTTATATTCTGGAGTTAAAGAATCTAATACTTTTAAATCCATTCCATCAAAAATATACTCCAAAATTTCTTCTATTGTTTTTCCTTCACTTATTAATGTAGTTATTGGTGGAATTTCTTCTAATCTATATGTTATAACATCTGCAAGAAGTTCATCTGCGCCAGGCATCATTTGCACTATAAATCCACCTGCCGCCTTTATAGATAAATCTCTATCAACCAATACACCAAGTGATACCGCTGATGGTGTTTGCTCAGATGCTGTGAAATAATATGCAAAATCTTCTGCTATTTCTCCAGTTTGTATAGGCACTTGTCCAATATATGGATCTCTAAGCCCTAAATCCTTTATTACATATAAAATACCATCTGTTCCAATAGCTCCTCCAACATCTAATTTTCCTTTTTCATTAAGAGGCCTATCAACATATGGATTTCCAATAAACCCTTTAACAGATGCATCACTATGTGCAGTTACTGTTATTCCATTTATTTCCCCATTACCATTTATTTTTAAAGTTACAACTTCTTTTTCACTTTTTAGTGTAGTTCCTATAAGTGTACCTGCAGTTAACATTCTTCCTAAAGCTGCTGAAGCTACAGGCGTACATTCATGTATTTTACAGCCCTCATTTACTAAATTAGTAGTAATCCCTGCTATTATTCTAACCATTCCATCCTTAGCTGTTGCTCTAACTATTTTATCTTGCATTTTTATCTCATCTCCTATTTCACGTCTTATTTACTTACTATGTAAAGTATTCTTTCACTATTTTCATTTACTTCCTCATCAGAATATCCTGAAAATTTATTTATTATTCTAAAGTTACATTTTTTTAATATATCTTCTATATAGCTTTCTTTATAAGCTCTCTCAAAATGCTCTTCTTCAAATTTTTTATATAGTTCATTTTCGGTTTTTACGAAGAATGTTAAAAACATATTTAATACATCATCTTCAAATGAATTTTCCCACGTATAAAAAATTTCTTCAGAACTGTAAGTGTATATATTATTTCCGAGAACGGTAGAAAGTTTATAATACGAATTTATATCAAAAATAAATATACCATTTTCTTTTAAATGTTCATATACACTTGAGAAATAATCAAGCAAATCTTCATCCTCAGTTATATAATTAGTTGAGTCAAGAACAGAAGTTATAAGATCAAATCTTTTATTTAAACTTAACTCACACATATCTTGACAAATTACTTTTGCTTTAATTTTATTCTTTTTAAATTTATCAAAAGCTACATTTAACATATCATCTGACAAATCTACTGCATAAACAGTTTTAAAGTATTTTGCTACATTAATCGAAACATTTCCAGTTCCACATGCTAAATCCAAATAATCTTCAAACTTTAACTTATTTTTTCTACATATATTTATAATCTTATCTGCAACTTTATCATAATTAATATCTTCATATATTAATTCATCATATATATTGGCAAACTCTTTATAAGCCATCTGCTTTATCACGCCCTTAACGTAAATTTACTAATTCATCTAGTATATTATATCGTAATTATTTACTTAGTCAAATTAGTAAAAATATAGAAGCTTGTCATTTACTTTGGCACTTTTTTTCTTTTAGCCATTATTCCGCCTATTCTTCCGGTCTCTCCAGAAGATAGTCCGCCCCATCCTTCTTTATTAACTTTATCGATTAAACCAAGTTCTTCTGCAATTTCATATTTAACTTTTTCTCTCATTTTTTCAGCTTCAGTAAGCTCTTTATTTGCTTTAAGTTTTGCTTTTATTGTCTTTTTTACAGATTTATTACTCATTCTTTATCCCTACCAATCTTAATAATTAGTTTTTTATTGATATTTCTTTATTTATGAAAAGAATAAAAGAAATAAAAAAATTCTAAGTTACTTGAATTACACTATAAAAATAAATTGTAAAGTTTATCTTTTCATCCAATATTATTTCCTTCTATCACTTTACTATTCTATAAAAATATATTTTTACAAAAATTACATTTAATTTATAATATTTTATAAGATTTATACGACATAATAGCTGCTAATAATTATTTCAACTTCTTGTATATATATGCATAAATATACACATTATTTCATTACTCCCCTAATTAATGGAATAAATAATTCTTTATGAATAGTTTTTTTCAACTTATTTTGCTCATTGACTTGATATTTAATCAATATTTAACTATAGTAATTGTATGTATAAAAATATTAATAAATAAATTTAGGAGGGATTATTGTGTATAATATTGCAATAGTTGGGGCTACTGGAAATGTAGGTAGAAAATTTTTAGAAATCTTAGAAGAAAGAAACTTTCCAGTAAATAATTTATATCTTTTTGCATCAAAGCGATCTGAAGGAAGTACTCTATCATTTAGAGGAAAGGATTATGTAGTTGAAGAAACTTGTGAAAAGAATATAAAAGATAAAAAAATAGATTATGCACTATTTTCAGCTGGCGGAGATGCTAGTACAGAATTTGCACCTATTTTTGCGCAATATGGGGCAGTAGTAATTGACAATAGCAGTGCATGGAGAATGGACCCTGAGGTGCCACTTGTAGTACCAGAAGTTAATCCAGAAGATATCAAACTTCATAAAGGAATAATTGCAAATCCAAATTGTTCAACAATCCAAGCAATGCCTATAATGAAAGCTTTACATGACAAATATGGAATTAAGAGAATAGTTTATTCAACATACCAAGCAGTATCTGGAGCTGGTGTCCAAGGTATAAGAGATTTAGAAGATGGTGTTAAGGGTGTTGCACCTAAGAAGTTCCCTTATCCTATCGCTGGTAATGTTTTACCTCATATAGATGTATTTTTAGAAGATGGTTACACTAAAGAAGAAGAAAAGATGATTAAAGAAACTAGAAAAATTCTTCATGAACCAGATTTAAGAGTAACTGCTACTACAGCTAGAGTTCCAGTACTTAATGGGCATAGTGAAAGCATCAATGTTGAACTTAATTCTGAATTTGATATAAAAGATATTTTCGAATTATTTGGAAACACTCAAGGTGTAACTGTATATGATAAAGTAGACGAATTGAAATATCCAACTGCTCTTGAAGTTTCAGGAAAAGACGACGTTTATGTTGGAAGAATCAGAAGAGATTTTAGTGTGGATAATGGTTTAAACCTATGGGTTGTTGGTGATAACATAAGAAAAGGTGCAGCACTTAATGCTATTCAAATTGCTGAAATAATGATAAAAGATAATAAATAGTTCTTAGTAATTAAGTTGGAGGAATCTGAATGTCAATATTTCAAGGCTCAGCTGTAGCTATAGTTACGCCATTTAATGAAAATGGAATAAACTTCGAATCACTTAAAAATTTATTAGAATGGCACGTTAAAGAAGGTACTGATGCCATTGTAATTTGTGGTACTACAGGTGAAGCTACTACGATGACAGAAAAAGAGAAAAAAGATGCAATTAAATTTACAGTTGATGTAATAAACAAAAGAATTCCTGTAATTGCAGGAACCGGTTCAAACAATACTGCTGCTGCTATTTCAATGAGTAAATATGCTGAAAGCGTTGGAGTAGATGGACTTCTTGTTATTACACCATATTACAATAAAACTACTCAAAATGGTTTGATAAAACATTTTAAAGCTATAAATGATGAGGTTAATACTCCTATTGTACTTTATAACGTACCGAGTAGGACAGGTGTTAATATTGCACCTAAAACTTTAGCTAAGATTGCTCAATTAAGCAATGTTGTTGCGATAAAAGAAGCTAGCGGAAATATCAGCCAAATACTTCAAATGAAGGCGCTTTGCAGAGGTTCTATAGATATTTATTCTGGTAATGATGATCAAATTGTATCTATAATGTCTATTGGAGGTATAGGCGTAATTTCAGTTTTAGCTAATATAATTCCAAGTAAAGTTCATGAAATAGCTGAAAAATGTTTAGCTAATAAATTTAAGGAAGCTTTAGATATTCAATTAGACACATTATCTTTAGCTAATACTTTATTTTTAGAAACGAATCCAATCCCAGTTAAAACAGCCATGAATCTTATGGGCCTCGATGTTGGTCCTTTAAGGCTTCCACTTTGTGAAATGGATAATAACAATGAGGAAATACTAAAAGCTGCTTTGCTAGATTATAAATTGATATAAGGTGATAATATGATAAAAATAGTATTAAATGGTTGCTCAGGTAAGATGGGTAAGATGATTACAGAGTGCGCTGATAAATTTAAGAACTTAGAGATTGTTGCTGGAATTGATAAATTTCCAAGTAATGCTCCATATCCTATCTTTGAAAGCACTGAGGATTTAAACATCCAATATGATGTTTTATTAGATTTTTCAAGAGCTGATGCTCTTCATAGTCTATTAGAAATAACAGAAAAAACTAACAAACCATTAGTAATATGTTCAACTGGCTTTACACCAGAAGATTTATCTTTAATAGATGAAAAGAGTACTACTCTTAAGCTATTTAGATCAGGTAACATGTCTTTTGGTATTAATTTAATTAATTCTCTTTTAAAGAAAGTAACTCCTCTACTCTATGGAAACTATGATATTGAAATAGTTGAAAAGCATCATAATCAAAAGGTGGATGCTCCAAGTGGAACTGCAATTATGCTTGCTGATTCCATAAAAGACTCTATAGAAGATACAACAAAGTACATCTATGGAAGAGAAGGAAATTCCAAAAGAGAAGAAAATGAAATTGGTATACATGCAGTTAGAGGTGGTGGTATAATTGGAGACCACGATGTTATCTTTGCCGGAACTGGTGAAGTAATAGAATTAACTCATAAAGCAATTTCAAGAGAAGTTTTCGCAGTTGGTGCTCTAAAAGCGTGTGAATATATGGCTTCTGTATCTCAACCTGGATTATATGACATGAGTGATGTTATAGGAATTCAATAAATTAGTTACTAATTAAAATAAATAACTGTACTATAGTTTCTAGGAATTTAGATGGATGATTCTAAGAATAATAACCATCTAAATTCCACTGAAACATATTATAAATGCTTATATTACTTATTTTAAGTGATATAAGCATTTATAATATTACATCTACTTGTATTATTAAATATTCTATATAAAGGGAATCAATAGAATTTAAATAATTCTGTTCATTCATCTTGCATCTCCACCCTAATATTCCCACTTATTTTTCTTCATATCAACATGATTACTATTTTTAAAGGATACACCTTCTTCTAATAGCAGAAATCGTTGTTCATCCCACCCTGGTACCAATCTTCCAGCATGATTTACCACGCGATGACATGGATATTGCCCATAAAATTCTGCCTGACTAAGAATCTTCCCAACAAGCCGTGCATTTTTGTCTCTGCCAATAAGAATAGCAATTTGTCCATATGTAGCTACTTTCCCTTCAGGGATTTCTTCTACAACTGAAAGTACTTCATAAATTAATTGTTCATTCATTATCTTTTTCATACATTCACCTTTTATAATAATCCTTGCTTGAAGACATTGCGATATTTTGCACCATATTTTAATATTTAATCTTCTGTTTTGATGATATAATACTAACAAAAAAATAAATATTGTGTCAACGTAACACAGTGAAAAGTAGTTATAATGAATTACCTGTTAAATTTACTTAAGCCTATTTCGGATAGTTATTGAGTTTTTTACTTTGTTTAGCAAGTTCCCACGCTCGGCATACCATGAAGAAAAAAGCACCTGTAAAAACAGATGCTTTCATATCTATATCTTTATAAGTATTTTTAATACCTTAACTATTCTTTAATATAAGAGCAACAGTAATCTGCCACTTCTTTTACTATTAGACTGAATTTAGAATTTGCAGGTACTATAAAAGTATCTCCTTCTTTGTATGTAACAAATTTATCTGAACCTGGTAATTTTACATCCATTGAACCTCCTAGGATCTCCATTGCCTCTTTATCTCCAGTTCCAAATTCGTAATCTCCAGGTAACATTATCCCCAAAGTTTTTCTTTCACCATCTTCAAATATGATGGTTCTGCTAGTTACATTTCCATCGAAATATACATTTGCTTTTTTTACTGCTGTAACATTTTTAAATTCGCTCATTGTTATGCCCCCTATTTTTATTTATTATTTATATTAAAGAGTTCATTAAATAATATCTTATCTTATTGTTTCTAAAACTTTTAATTAGCAATTTGTGAAATTTGATTTTAAAAATCTTTCAAATCTATCAAATGCCTCTTTTAAAATTTCATCACTATAGCAATATGAAATTCTCATATATCCTTCCCCTAAATCACCAAAGGCTGTACCTGGTACGCAAGCAAGCTTTCCTTCATTTAATAACTTTTCACAGAACTCTTCAGAAGACATATTGAACTTTTTAATTGAAGGAAATATATAAAATGCTCCCTTAGGTTCTGCAACTTCCAAATTAAGATCCCTTAATCTATTCAAACAGTAGTCTTTTCTTCTTTCAAAGGTCTTTCTCATATTTTCTACATCATTTAAAGATTTTTTTAGCCCTTCAAGAACTCCATATTGTGCAATAGAAGGTGCACACGAAACACCATATTGATGTACTTTCATTATTTCTTTCATGTACTGTTCACAGCATGCAACATAACCTATTCTAAGCCCTGTCATAGAAAATATTTTAGAGAACCCACTTACATATATAACTTTATCTTTTATTTCTTTTGCTTGCGCTATTGAATAATAATCATCGAAAATTATAGATGAGTACATTTCATCTGTTATTACTATGATATCTTTATCTTTTATTAATTGAACAAGTTCATTTCTTTGCTCGTTAGATAAAATTGCACCTGTAGGATTTGATGGAAATGACAACATTAATACTTTAATATTTTCACTATCTAATTTTTCTTTAATTTTATCTATGTCTAATGTGAAATCTTCATTTAGAGGATATGTTACTACATCTGCCCCTATCATTATAGAAATATTTTCATAAGCTGGATAAGCAGGTCCAGGTATTAATATTTTATCTCCTGAATTCATAACAGCAAATAATACTGAATATAATCCTTCACTTCCACCAACTGTTATGCATATTTCATCTTTATTATATTCAATATCAAATGTTCTTAAGTAATTACAAATTTCTTCTCTAAGTTCGTCAACACCTGCATTTGATGTATAAACTGTTTTATTATCTCTTATAGCCTGAATCATAGCCTCAGATATATCTATTGGCACAGGAAAATCTGGCTGTCCGATGGTTAGTGATATTGCTCCTTCAACTTTCTTAACTTTCTCGGCAAATCTTCTTATTCCCGAGATTTGTATTTTCTCTACTTGTTTATTCATAATTTATGCGCCCCCGTTTTGCAATATAAACTTATTTTACCTCATTAATAAAATTGATTCAAACTATTTGTGTTTTTTTACTTATTCCCCTTTTAATTGCGTTCAATCTTTATTATAATAAGGATGATTGCGAAAATAATGGAAAGGGTGATATAATGTCATATAATTTAACGGATCCTTATGAAATTGCTAGATTTATTAAGGAATCAAAAAAATCTACTCCAGTAAAAGTCTATGTTAATGGAGATTTAAGCAATGCTGAAATGAATGATGTAGAGTGGTACGGTTCTAACGGATTTTATATACTAATGGGAGAATCTGATTCTATAACTAAAATAGTTTTAGATAATAAACATCTTATAAAACACTTTAGAATAGAAAATGATAGAAGAAATTCTGCTATTCCAATGCTAGATTTACTTGAAGTTGACGCTAGAATTGAGCCAGGTGCTATCATCAGAGATAAGGTTACTATTGGTAAAAATGCAGTAATAATGATGGGTGCAGTAATAAACATTGGTGCTGAAATCGGAGATGGAACTATGGTTGACATGAATGCTGTAGTTGGTGCTCGTGGGCAATTAGGTAAGAATGTTCATCTAGGTGCTGGTGCTGTTGTTGCTGGAGTATTAGAACCACCAAGCAAAGAACCATGTATGATTGGCGATAATGCCTTAATTGGTGCTAATTCTGTAATCCTTGAAGGCGTTAAGATAGGTGCAGGTAGCGTTGTAGCTGCTGGTTCTGTTGTTACAGAAGATGTTCCAGACAACGTTGTTGTAGCTGGTTCTCCTGCTAAGATAATCAAGGCAGTAGATGACAAGACAAAAGATAAAACTCAAATATTAGATGACTTAAGAAAGTAATTATTTTTTATTAGAAATTCAAAATTACATAATATATTATTGAGAAAGTACCTATCAGATGTATAAAGTTAATATACTGGTTATTTCTCATAATTAAATAAAAGGTTTCAATAAATCTATATTAATTGAAACCTTTTTATTTACCAAAAAAAATACTATATTTATGTTACATAATGCTTATAGCTTTTTCGAATTTAGAATATTTATTTTAATTAAATAAACAATTCTATACTGCGCCCTCTTCTCCAGTGCTCTCTTCCTTATTAGCTCTTTCCATTTTTGAGATTGATACCTCATATGCAATCTTTTTCACAACTTCACTATCAGATACCTTTTTTTGATATTCTCTGCTTTGAAGTCTTCCCCATACCTTAATATTATCTCCAACATTTAAAGTTTGACAGAATCTTGAGTTTCTTCCCCAGGCAATAGTTGGAATATAATCTGATTTATTGTATGCTCTATTTACGGCAAGTAATACATCTGCAATCTCACGTCCAAATGGTGTAGTTCTATAAATAGGCTCCTTACAAATGTATCCATCTAAAAATATTTCATTGGGATTTTTACTTCTTTCTAGACATGGTTCAATGTTTCTTGCAAAAACAGTAAGTATTAGCTTGTTAGATCCATCAATAAACTTGTTATAAGATCTAAGTTGACCTTCAACAATTATTTCCACACCCTCATCAAGCTTTATGTCACTTAGTAATCTTTCTGAAACAGTAATATTTAATTTATCTACTGAATCACTTAATCTCATTACATCTAAATCAAAAGTGTAGAAACCCTCCCCATACATTTCATGACTAAACTCTAATCCAGATGTTACCTTGCCTTCAAGGTAAATTTTGTTATTTAACATCAAATTATCCATTGTAATCCCTCTCTCCATCGGAAATTATTTTATTTTGTGTAATATATGCTCCCACTAGCATATATTACCATTATAATACAAAAACTAGTTTATTTTCAATAAATATTAATTATTTTTATCCGATGACTAACTGCCCTTAGTAAATCACAATTTTAAAGATAGTAGTAAGTGGCACTAGTCCCTGGATAAGTTCGTCTAAGATTCAGCCCCAGCTGAATCAAGTTTCACTTTATGTTGAATCCCTTGATTGTCTACGCTATAGTTATCTGAATATATCATTTGACCTACTGATTTAAACTCATATCCTTTATCCTTTAGTTCTTTAATAATTCTATCTAAATTATTTGGAGTATACTTTGCATTATTATGAAAAAGAAGTATAGATCCTGGTTTAACGTTTTTCATAACTCTGTTATATTCAGTTTCTTCAGATATCTCTTTCCAATCTACAGAATCAACACTCCATTGAATTGGTACATATCCTAGGTTTCTTACTTTTGAAAAAGCCTCTTTATTATAATCTCCACTTGGAAACCTAAATAGCTTAGGTCTTTCACCTGTATATTTTTCAATTGTATCATTAGTCTTTTCTATCTCCTCTTTCATTCTATCTGCTCCTATTTTAGTGAACATAGGATGTTTGTAGCTATGATTACCTATTTCATGCCCCCTCTCCTTTATTGCCTTAAGCTTCTCCACATTGTCCTCGCTGTAATTTACCCATCCCCCCATTATGAAGAATGTTCCTTTTACATTATATTTGTCCAATATGTCTAATATTACATTCAAATTATCTTTTTCTGCCCAATTTATATCAAATGTTAAACTAATAACTTTTTCATTAGTATCAACACAATATATAGGATCTTCTTCCTGAATATTACCCATTGCCTGTATCGCTTTGCTAATCCCTATAGATATAAATACCAAAAAGATAATCAAAAATATGTCAATACCGATTCTCTTTTTCTTCCACGTCACTTTCCATGCTCCTTTTAACTTTATATTTTATATTTAAACTATATGCATTACATATTTTTTTATGCTATTAAGTAAACTTAAACTTATAAATTATGATATACTCCTATTCACTAAAAAAAAATTTGTGTTATAATAAAAGGAGATTTTCATCAATTATGGAGGTAATTATGTACGAAAGTTCATCAGAATTAGCAGAAAATAAGTTATTAATGTTATATGTTTTAAAATCAATAAAAAATCCTATATCAAATACTCAGCTTACTGAAATAATTCTTGAAAATAACTTTATTAATTATTTTACATTCCAGCAATATTTATCAGAGCTTGAGGAATCTAAATTCGTTGAATATCATGATGTAAATGATAAAAAATTATTGATATTAACAGAAAAAGGAGATAATGTTCTCTCTTTATTTAAAGATAGAATATCCCCTTCAAAAATATCTACTATTAATGACTATATAAAAGAAAAAATAGAGTCTATAAAAAAGGAATTAACTATACATTCTGATTACACATTAGGTGCAAACGATAGTTTTATTGTTAACCTTAAAGCTGTAGAAAACGACTCGTTATTAATGGAATTAAAATTATCAGTTCCATCCAAAAATCAAGCTACTTCAATTTGTGCTAAATGGAAAGAAAATCCTTCCGAAATTTATACCAATATAATAAGTTTATTAATTAATTAAAGTTACTTTTATCGATTTAAGACATAATCAAAAAAATAATATTTCCATCGGCCACGCCTATTTTCCACAATTGGAAGTTTGACTCGCATGCGCTCACTGAGTAAGCGATTCACACCAAATCATAGATTTGGGTTCTCTGTTTATCAGCGGAATGCCCTAATAGCAGGCTATGAGGCCATTCTACTTCCTTGCCTGATAAAAAATAATCATGGTATTTTGGACTTGTTATTTTCTTTCATATGTCTAAGTTAAAGTCATACCATTGGGTTCATTTCCTATTGGTATGGTTTTTATTCTCCTATTTTTCATATCTATTATCTTCAGTACTCCATTCAAAAAATCTCCAACAAATATGTTATCTCTAGATTTCACTATTCCTCTAGGCATTCCGCCAATGTCAATTTTTTCCTCTTCTTTAAGTTCATTTAAATTTACAATACTTATAGAACCATCACATAAATTAGAAACATATAGGAAGCTGTCTTCTTCAAATAAATCTACTGGCGAGTGTCCAACTTGAATTTTATTTATTAATTCAAGAGTATTTAAATCTATTATTCCAACACTACCATTTTTATCACGCCCAAGATAACTCATACATACGTATAAATATTTTTTATTTTGTGATACGCTTATCTTTGCAGGAGTATTTTCTACTTTAATTCGTTTTATCTCCTTATTATTTATATAGTCAATTATAGATATACTGTCATCTCCCATATTACTTATAAAAACTAAATTTCTATCTTTTAATAATGTGATATTATGAGGAAATCTTCCTGTTGGTATTTCGAAATTAATCCTATCATTTAGCAAATCGTATATTATTAAAGAGTCAGATTCTCCGCACGAAACATAAGCAATATCATTATAAGCCACTATATCATTTGGATGCGCTCCTACATATATATTGCCTTCTTCTTTAAAACTATTAAAATCTATCAACGATATGCTATTATTATAGTTATTTGCAACTAATAGCTTATTTTTATATAATGATAATCCATGAGGGCCAAATGGACCTTCACCAATAGATAAAACTATATTTTGAGTATTTAGATTCTCAGTGTTTATTTTATTCAAACTATCTGAACCAGTATTGCATAAAACAATATAACTCACTCCATTCCCCCCTTTTAAGATAATCATTCTACTATCTATAATATATTCTGAATATATATTATTGGTACAACTTATTAACTTCATTATCTTTATTTATTGACAAATTTCTTGTATAATAAAGTGAGCTTAACTAATTACATTTTCAAAGTAAGTAATTTGGGAAAATTCTTTATAGCTGCTTACTTTTCATGTATATAGTTATATTTTATCTTAAGGAGTGTGTGGAATGTTTTCATATAAAACAACTGGTGTTTGTTCATCTACAATAAATCTTGAAATTGAGAATAATATTCTTAAAAATGTAGAATTCGTTGGAGGATGTGCTGGAAACTTATTAGGCATTGGTCAATTAGTTAAAGGTATGCCTGTGGATGATATAATAAAAAGATTAGGTGGAATAGATTGCAGAAATAAAGGAACATCTTGTCCTGATCAGCTATCAAAAGCACTATTAGCTTGGAAGAAAGAAAATTCTATAAACTAAAAATAGATTATAAATTTCTAGCAATAATTTATTCAATTTTGCTAACATAAAAACCATGCATAAGTAAAGAAACTCTTCTTTCTTATGCATGGTTTTTATGTTTTATTGAACTTCAATCCGTACTATTTTTATTGCAAATAGTCTTCTCTCTCCCCAGATAGTAATGATAAAGTATTTGTTATTTCCTCAATTACATCTTTATAACTTAGATATATTTGAATTTTTATAACACTATAATCTTCACTTATCTCTTCTACTTTTCCATAAAGATATTTACCTTTATCTATTAAATTCTTTAATATTAAATTATTGTCTCTTGGAACATACCCCATTACAAATCCTTCTGTTGTTATAACTTCAATCGCATTTTTATCATATTCATTATCAAAATCTCTTTTTAAATATACAATATCCTCTTCCAATAATTTATTGTATATTTCACTCATATCAAAGTAGCTTGTTCCAGCAATGTTTACACTGGTTAAATATATATCTTTAACATGAGCATCAATATGCATATTCTCATCTATTTGGACATATTTTTTATTCTTTTTGCTACTTGATTTAATCAAAAGTGAATTTAATGCTCTTCGTACATCACTAACAATCTCTGTGCTAATAGCGTCCTTAATAGTTTCTTTATCCAATGAATCAAACTCGTCTTTAAATCTTTGAAGATTTGCAGCCGCTTGAATTCTAGTCTCAATTAAAGGTGATTTTAGCGCCTGAAAGTTAATATCCTTATACTCATCTATAAAATCTTCATATTGTGCATATTTTATAATTATAAAGAAACAAATTTGTGCTATATCCTCATAAAGTAAATTTTCTATTTTTAATTCATCCTGTCCGCTTAATATTTCAGTCATTGGTAATTTTCCCAACCCTAATTTAAAAGCACATTTTTTTATAGCCTTATTTCCAATGGAAAATGCATATTTATATAAAAGTGCATTTGTATAATCTCTTTTTATAATTAATTCAAATTCACTTTTCTTTAATCTGTACTTCGTTCTATCTGCACAACTTATTAATATACTACTTTCAATTTCTATATTGTGAACTTCATTCGCAATTACATTATGCCACAACTCTTTCTTGCAAATTTTTTTACAATTATCTACTATTTCTTTATAATCATTATTTAACTTATACGAATTTGAATTTCCTTTATTCTTATATTCATCAATAATAATAGCTTCTATTGAATATAAAATTGAAACTACAGCATATAACGAATATATGCCACCACTTATATTATCAATAATTTCTAATAACTTATTGCAAACTTTTGTTGAATACTTAATATCATCCAAACTATAGTCTGAAAGCAATGTACTGAAAGATTTTGCAAAAACTTCAATCTCTTCTTTTGAAAATTTTGTATCCTCCAAATAGCTCAGAAGATCTAATGAAAGCATAGTGTAAGATAATAATTCCGTAATGCCAACACTATTATCACAACCTTTTTCAATCATCCATTTTTTTATCTCATAAGTTGTAGGAGTAAGATTCATTATACAAAATATCTTCCCATATCCTTTAGATCTTTTTGAAATCTCAAAAATTATATTATTACAACTTCCAATATATTCATATGACTTGATTGTATAGAAAATATATTCATTATGAATAGAAAACACATTTAATATATCCTTCAAGTTTTTAATGCTGCATATAGGCGAAAGTAATATCCCTAATTTCACCGCTTCTGAATACGAACTCTCTTTAAGTAAATTATTTACTCTCTTGCTCATTGCTTGTAACATCTCTTTATTATTCTCCATCGAATCTTTGAAGATTTTAATCAAGTTTTCATAATAACCGATGATTGGATTTAACGTAATATAATCATGGACACTTGATAATTTTTCTTCATCCAAAGCATAATTACATAAATGTCCTACTAGCTCACTAGCTAGCCTATTCTTTTCATAATCCTGAAGTTTACGAACTTTGTTCGTAATAATCTTAAATTCCCTTCTTCCAGCCACTTCAAAGTCTTGATAGCTATATAGTGTATCTGGATTTCTATCACGAAATTCTTTTAAATCATAATAGATTGAGTTCTTATTATTGATGTAATTTTCTATTTCTATCTTAACCATATAACTTTCACTACTCCTTTTAATCAAAATTCCGAAGCTTGCCTCGGAATCTTTTGATTTATATTCTTTTAGACTAATTCGGAAAATATATGTGCCCCAATTCTACTTATTAGGAAATTTATTTCTTATAATTTTTCTCATATCTCCAATCATGTATAATGATCCACTAACTACAATTAAATCCTCTTCCTTAGCTTCTTTTAACGCTAGAGAAAAAGCCTCCTCATAACTTTCTAATGCAATAGTATTTGAATTATAGTTTAATATTTCCTCTTTCAAATTTTCACTAAGTTCAGCTCTTTCACTATGTGGTGTAAGTGCATAAACTTTTTCAGCTAATGGTGTTATTTCCTGTACCATTTCTTTTACTTGCTTATCTGCTAAAATACCAAGCAATAAGTATAATTTATTATATTTAAAATACTTTTCTATATTTTTTCTAAGAGCTTTAATTCCATCTATATTGTGTGCCCCATCAATTACTATCGTAGGTTTCTTTTTTAAGACCTCGAGTCTTCCTATCCATACAACTTCCTGTAAAGCTTTCTCAATTAAGCTTGTATTTAATTCTATTTTTTCATTCTCGCATAATACCTCTATTGCACTTAAAGCAACTCCCAAATTTAATATTTGATGTTCTCCAAGCAAAGGAAATTTAATCTTATATATATTTTTAATACTTTTAACAACTACATTTTGATAAAAATCATCATAATTGATATCAAGCAATTTTCCATTTTGTTCATTCACAAAATATACTTTTGATTTTTTTTCTTCCGCTATCTTTAACATTACTTCTTCTGCCTCTTTTTTTTGAGGATAGAGTACAACCGGTATATTTTCTTTTATAATTCCGGCCTTTTCTTTTGCGATATCTTTTAAATTATCACCCAATATATTTATATGATCTAAACTTACTGATGTTATTACACTAACCTTAGGCGTTAATACATTGGTAGAATCTAATCTTCCACCAAGACCAACTTCAATTACTCCATAATCTATTTTTTCTCTATAGAAATGCAAAAACATTAATGCAGTTATGATTTCAAACTCAGTAGGATGTTCATATCCTTCTTCAATTACTTTATTAACTACTAATTTAATTTCTTTTACTAAGTCTACTAATGATTTTTTGCTAATATTACTTCCATTTATTTGAATTCTTTCTTCAAATTCTTCTAAATATGGGGATGTATACATTCCGACTTTATATCCCATTCCAATTAATATTTTTGATATCATAGCTGTAGTTGATCCCTTGCCATTAGTCCCTGCAATATGGATAAGTTTGAGTTTTTCATGAGGATTTCCAAGTAACTCTAAAATTCTAAAAGTTCTTTCAAGTCCATAATTAGATCCAAACTTCCCCACGCTTGTAATATAATCCATTGCTTCTTTATAAGTCATGCTCATTTTTCTTACCTCTTTGTCTTTTATGTTTTTCTATAAATGCAAAATCTAAATAGTATGTATTTACTTTACATTATATCTTAATTCTAGTGAAATGACTAATTAAAAGCTAAACAAAAACATCTCTGTACTAAATTTATTCCATAATTCTTCAAGAAGAAACTCGAAGGCGACTGTGGTTAAATTCCGTATTGTGCCTTTGCGCCCTTTTCATAATATCTATAATCTTCTTTTACACCAATTTCTAAACTTATCAAATTCACTTAATAATAGAGATATTAATATACTAGCTAATAAAATAGACAATATAATCAACACAGAATTTGTAACTGAAATTTCAATTTCCCAAAACAATATTACTAACTTTATTCCCGTAAAAATTAATATACATCCAACTCCATATTTCATGAACTTGAACATATTATTCATCTTTTCTAATATATAGTACATACTTCTAAGTCCTAAAATCGCAAAAATATTAGATGTATAAACTATGAAAGTATCCGTTGTTATAGAAAAAATAGCTGGGATTGAATCTATTGCAAAAATAATATCTGAAAATTCTATTATTAAAAGTGCTATAAAAAGAGGTGTAGCATAAATGATCTTATTCTGCCTAACAAAAAATTTATTTCCATGCAAAACATTTGTTATAGGCATTATCCTTCTTAAAATCTTAACTGCCAAATTATCATGAAATTGAATATTATCATCTTCCCTAAGAAATATTTTTGCACCACTAAGTAGCAATAATACTCCAAAGATAGATAATATAAAACTAAATTTATTTACCATAGCTACGCCAAGTAAAATGAAAATTAACCTTAATACCATCGCCCCTATAACGCCATATAGAAGTATCCTTTCCTGGTATTCTTCCTGTATTCTAAAACTTGAAAATATCATCAGAAATAAAAATAAATTATCTAAACTTAACGACATTTCTACTATGTAACCACCAAAGTATTCTATTGCTGATGTTTCACCTCGTGTGTAATATATAATAATATTAAATAAGATTGATAAGGATATCCAAAAAATTAAGTTAAGTAAATGCCTTCTCGCTTTCAAAATTCAAACGCCTCCATATATATTATTCTAGAATTATATATATTAATAATCCTCCTATTATATCCTTACCTTTCAAAAATTTTTAACTTTTTTCATTTTACTAACTATATAATAATTGAAATTATTATGATGATAATAATTTAATGCATGTTTGTTTATATGCTATAATAGCTCCCTTATCTTTTAGAGTAAAACTTTTAAAAAATAAAAAGATATTACCAAGCTCCAAGGAACTTAGTAATATCTTTTACTGAATTTCATTAAAATTATTTTAAAGCTTCAATTCTAACTTTAACAGCTTCTAACATTTCAACATACTTAACTCTCTTTTCTTTTTCAGCGTCAACAACTGCTGCTGGTGCTTTAGCAACAAAACCTTGATTTCCTAGCTTTTTATCTATTCTATCAATTTCTCCTTCTAGTTTCTTTGCTTCTTTATTTAATCTGTCTAATTCCTTATCTTTGTCTACTAAGTCAAGTAGCGGCATAAATAATTCTCCGCCTTTAACAACTAGAGATACAGCATTTGCAGGAACATTAGCCTTATCACTAATAAATTCTACTTCTGATGCAGACGCTAACTTTTCAATGTATGCTACACCTGAGTTAAATGCTTTTTTAGCATCCTCAGCTATATAGCAGATTACTTTTGCCTTTCTTGAAGGTGGTACGTTCATTTCAGCTCTAACATTTCTTAAACCTTTTATAGCTTCAATTACAAATGCCATATCATCTTCTGCTTCTTTATTTACTAAAGCTTCGTCAAATTCAGGCCAAGCTGAAGTTGTTATAGTTTCCTCATCACTTAAGTGAGTGAATATTTCTTCTGTTATAAATGGCATAGCTGGGTGTAATAATTTTAATCCTGTAATTAAAACTGTATTTAATACGTTGTAAACTATTCCCTTAGCTTTCTCATCTTCTCCATAGAATACAGGTTTAACAAGTTCTATATACCAATCACAGAATTCAGTCCACATAAAGTCATAAACTTTTTGCATAGCAATTCCAAGTTCATATTTTTCCATGTTTTCTGTTACTTCTTTTATTAAAGTATTCATTTCTGATAATATCCACTTATCAGCTAAAGAATATTCTTTGCAGCCTTTATATTTGTTCATTACTTCTTTATCAAGGTTCATCATTACAAATCTTGAAGCATTCCAAATCTTATTTGCAAAGTTTCTTGATGATTCAACTCTTTCAGGATAATATCTCATATCATTTCCTGGAGCATTACCAGTAGCTATCATAAATCTTAAGGCATCAGCACCATAAGTTTCAATTACTTCTAGTGGATCAACACCATTTCCTAAAGATTTACTCATCTTTCTACCTTGAGAATCTCTAATTAAACCATGAATAAGAACTGTATTAAATGGAGTTTCTCCCATGCAGTGAAGTCCTGAGAATATCATTCTTGCAACCCAGAAGAAGATAATATCATGTCCTGTAACTAATGTACTTGTTGGATAGAAGTATTCTAAGTCTTCTGTTTTGTTTGGCCAGCCAAGTGTTGAGAATGGCCATAATGCTGAAGAGAACCATGTATCAAGTACATCATTATCTTGTTTAATATTGGAGCTTCCGCATTTAGTACATGCCTTTGGAGCATCTTCAAGTACCATCATTTCTCCGCAATCTTGACAATAATATACTGGAATTCTATGTCCCCACCATAATTGTCTTGAAATACACCAGTCTTGGATATTTTCCATCCAGTTGAAGTATATCTTATCAAATCTTTCAGGAACAAATTTAGTTTTGCCATTCTTAACTACTTCTACTGCTGGCTTTGCAAGACTTTCCATCTTAACATACCATTGTTTTGAGATTATAGGTTCTACCGTAGTTCCGCATCTATCATGAGTTCCAACATTATGAGCGTGATCTTTTATCTTAACTAAGAGACCTGCTTCTTCTAAATCCTTAACTATAGCTTTTCTTGCTTCATATCTATCTAGACCTTTATATTTACCACCTTTTTCATTGATAATTCCCTTATCATCCATTACTCTTATGATTTCTAAGTTGTGTCTTTTACCAACTTCAAAGTCGTTAGGATCATGAGCTGGAGTCATCTTAACTGCACCAGTTCCAAATTCTAAATCTACATATTCATCGCCAACTATAGGAATCTCTCTATTAACTAGAGGAAGTATTACAGTTTTACCTATAAGGTGTTTATATCTTTCATCATTAGGATTTACAGCTACACCACTATCTCCAAGCAATGTTTCAGGTCTAGTTGTTGCTATTTCAATAACCCCGCTTCCATCAGCTAATGGATAATTGATATGCCAGAAATGTCCTGCTTGTTCTTCATATTCAATTTCTGCATCTGATAATGCTGTTTGACAGTGTGTACACCAGTTAGTTATTCTATTCCCTTGATAAATCAAACCTTCATTATAAAGCTTAACAAATACATGTTTTACAGCAGCACTAAGGTTTTCATCCATTGTAAATGCTTCTCTTGTAAAGTCTGCAGATACCCCAAGCTTTTTAACTTGGTTTCTTATTGTAGCTCTATACTTGTCACTCCATTCCCAAACTTTTTCAAGGAATGCTTCTCTTCCCATTTCTTTTTTATCATAACCTTGTTCTGCTAACTGATTTGCGACTTTAACTTCTGTCGCAATTGACGCATGGTCTTCTCCAGGTAACCATAATGTACAATATCCTTGCATTCTCTTAAATCTAATAAGCATATCTTGAAGAGTATCATCAAATGCATGCCCTAAGTGAAGTTGACCTGTTATATTTGGTGGTGGCATGATTATTGTATATGGTTTTTTATTCTTATCGATTACTGGAGTAAAGTATCCCTTCTCCTCCCAATTTTTATAGATCCTATCTTCAAATTCTTTTGGATCATATGTAGTTGATATATTTTTTATTTCTTCTGACATTTTAATTCCTCCAAACTTAGTTAAACTAACAATTAACTTGTTAAATTTTTATATTCTAAACAATAAATATTGTAAAGAATATTTATTCCTAAGAATATATATTCTTTAGAATATGCACTGCAATTGCTGTGTCTTAATAAGTTAAATCCGACTCACATTCAGTCTCTTTTGCCTTTCGAATAAGCGAATATAAAATACAGACTGTGAAAGTTCCAAGAAGCAAATATAAAATTTTGATTCTCAACGCAAAAAGAGCCTTCATCACAAAAGGACGAAAGCTCGCGGTACCACCTTTATTTCCACATATACAGAATTACTGCATTAATGGACTCTTAATTTAAATAACGATTCAGACAAACCGTCTTTAGCTACTATTATTTCACTAAAGAAGCTCAAAAGCTACCTTCAAAATTTCTTGCATAAGGGTTTTCAGCGCCTCCCTCTCTCTTCCTAGTTCTTGCTAGTTCTTTCTAAATCTATGATTTAGCTAAAGAACTGTACTCCTCAGCTCGTCTGAGTGAGTTTCCTTGCTAAAAGAACCGTACTCCTAAACTCTCCTGAGTTAGTTTCCTTTTAATGCTCAAAAATTTCTACTCCTCTTTTTCATTGCTTTTATATATTATATTATTACTTTAACTCACATAAACTTCATGATTAACTTTAAAGTGTTAATCATGAAATTTGAACTCTCACTTATGATATCTTATAGTATAATTTTTGTCAATAATAGTTTTCCAGTACTTTTTCTATGATAGTCTTCCTTATAATACTTTTTCAAGACCATTGTAAGTTTTATCCTATTTAACCCGCATTATTCCTATAAATATTTATATATGTTCCTATGTATATAGAAACATATTTTTCTATATACATAGATAAATTTAATCATATATTACTTTAAAACTATATTTCTATAAATAATTGTTCATATAAATATAGTTTCATTTTTATTGAATTTAAATAAGATAATTACTTAAGGATGATATTTAGCATGTCTATCTGTAGCACCTTTCTACAGCTTCTAATAGTCTATCCAATGCTTCTTTAAGCACCTTTGTTGGACATGCTAAATTTATTCTCTCGAATCCTTTACCCTCATCGCCAAAAACATAACCTTCATCTAAGAAAAACATCGCTTCTGTTGTCATAAATTTTTCTAATACCTTATGATCCTTCTCCAATGTTCTAAAATCTAGCCATTGCAAATAAGTTCCTTCTAGGTTTATTATATTGACCTCAGGAATATTACTCCTAAAAAAGTCTTCTACAACTTTTCTATTCTTATTTATAGTCTGTATAAGTTCCTCAAGCCATTGCTCGCATTCATTATAAGCAATTTCACATGCTTTGTATCCAAAAATATTAAGACCTAAATTTCCTGTAAACTTTCTACGTTCATACCTGACTTTATCTCTTATTTTTTTATTTTTAATAACAATATTAGAAACTTGAAGACCTGCTAAGTTAAAAGTCTTACTTGGTGCTGTACAAATAACTGAATTATTCGCAAATTCTTCAGATATATTTGCAAAAACTGTATGTTTAAACCCTGGCATTATTAGATCAAAATGAATTTCATCAGATACTACAATAACATTATTATCACAACATATTCTACCAATATTTTTTAACTCCTCTTCACTCCAAACTCGTCCGACTGGATTATGCGGATTACATAAAATTAGTAATTTGGTCTCCTCTAATTTGGCTTTCTCTTCGAAATCTTCAAAATTTATTTCATAATGATCTTCATTAAGTATTAATTCACTTTTTATTATCTTTCTATTATTATCTGTAATTGCTTTATAAAAAGGATAATATACAGGTGTCATCACTAAAACATTATCTTCCTCTTTAGTAAGCGCTCTAACAATTGTATATAGTGCTGGCACAACACCTGAGAATTCAGTAATCCATTCTTTCTCTATATTCCATGTATGTCTTCTTTCCATCCAATTGCATACTGCTTTATAATACTTATATGTAGCTTCTGTATATCCCATAATACTAGAGTCTATATATTCTTTAAGCCCTTCAATAATTTCTGGTGGATTTTTAAATTCCATGTCTGCAACAGAAAAAGGCACTATAGATTCACTAACATCATTATTAATTTTTCTCATCAAATTCCATTTACTTGCACCTACATTATTTCGAGATACTAGTGTTTCAAAATCATACTTCATTAAAAATACCCTCCTTAATAATTTTTATTGCCTCATGTGCTTATTCATGTAATTCTAAGGGCAGACCATCTGGATCACTAAAAAAAGTAAATTTCCTATTTGTATATTCATCTATTCTAATTGGCTCTGTTTCAATCCCTTTTTCATTTAACTCTCTTATTACTTCTTCAATATCTTTTACATGAAAAGCTAAATGTCTCAGTCCACATGCTTCTGGATATGATGGTCTCTTAGGCGCATTTGGCATAGAGAAAAGTTCAATTTCACTACTTCCTATCTTTAAATCCAGTTTATATGAATCCCTATCTTTCCTATAATTTTCTCGTATTATTTCAAATCCTAATATATTTACATAAAAATTTTTTGATACTTCATAATTAGACGCAATTATCGCAATATGATGTATATGATTTATATCCATAAAATTCTCCTTTTTAAGCACTAAATTATATAAAATTATATATTTATGTTTTATAAAAAACAAGATGCAAAATTATAGGGATGATTATAAAATAATCATCCCTAATATTGTGAAAATATTATTACTTATTAAATACTTACATTACTTTCCCGGGCAATATTGCATCTAATATTCCAATAACTAAAGCAGCTAAAATTGCTCCAATGATAGATACTGCCATAGTTGGAACAAAAAATTGAGCCACATATAATATTATTGCTGCTATGAAAAATCCTTTTATACCTCTTCCAAAAGGTGATGCATCAACACCCATGAACGCCTCTACTAGATAATCTATTACACTTATTACCACCGCAGCTATTAAAAATGACCACATTCCTGTAATAGTAAAGCCAGGTGTTAAGAAAGATGTTATGCCTAAAACTACAACTGTTAAAACCAATCTTATAATCCATCCACCTATGCTCCTGTTATTAGAACCCTCTTTTGCTGAATGTTCTTTATCATGTACCATAAATAATTACCTCCTTAAATTAAAAAATTAATTTTATTTGGGTGTAATTATATTGTTCCCACCTTATAAAAATATATTATGTTTTTTATATGTAATATTAATTAGTATATAAATGATACTTCCAATACTGTATAAATAATCAAATTAAACAAATTTTCCTTGCTCAGGTCTTGCAATTTCATAAAAATTATCTATGAGATATTTTAGATGTTCTCTCAATTCGCTCCCTTCCATGGGCTTTCCATAACTTGGAATTTCCAAATTAGGTTTTAACTCCCAAAGTAAAATAACTAAGTTTATTTTAAAAAAACTTTAAATTTCTAGGATTCATTTCTTAAAGTTATACTTAAGATTTCTGGCATATTAAATAATCTTATACCGGGTTTACTATGTCCCATTCCTCTACTTACAATAAGCTTTTTCGTATCTATTGTATAAATTCCACTGTTATACTTAGGGAAAAATTTTCTTTCTGGAGAAAGTATTCCACCTATAAATGGTAATCTAATCATTCCTCCATGAACATGTCCTGATAAAACTAAATCTATGTCAAATTTTGTATATTCTTTAAAATATAGTGGATTATGAGCTAATAATATATTATATTCTTTGGAATCGCACCTCTTTAATACTTTCCCAATTACTTCTTCTATATTTGAAGGCCTATTTCTTGTTTTATAAAATGAAAGAGGGATATTTATGCCATAAATATTAAGACAACTACCCTTTTCTTGAATAGTGAGTTTTTCATCATTTAGTATAGTTATATTAAATTCACTCAGCCTTTTTGTAATAAAATCTAAATCGTGTTTTTTTAATCTCTGTTCATGGTTACCTATAATATAATATATTTTATAACTTTTACTCAAAGTTTCTGCTAGCTTAAAAAAAACGCTAAAATCTTTATCATATTTATTAACCATGTCTCCAGTCATAACGATAATGTTTGGAGCTTCAGTATCAATTTTTTTAATCACCTGGAAATTATCTTTTCCGATAAAATTATAGTTATGAAAATCTGATAAATGAATTATCTTAAATTTATTAAATTCTTTTGGAATCTTATTACTTTTTATTTCATATTTAGATAATTTTATAATTTTATTATCTAAATATATTAATGCAGAGATTAAAGCAAAACCTGATAATGTCAATAAATTTTTAATCATTTATTTACTCCATTTCTTTCAATACTATTTTTTATACCTCTAAATCTCATTCTCAATCCTATATATCAGCTCATCAACTGCACTTGATATGCTCTGTATTAAATCTATTTGGCTCTTATCTATTATTTGTAATTTTTTTATCGACATACTTTCCAATAACTTCATTCTTACTACTACATTATTAAGCAATTCCTTTGAATTGCTTTCCTCTACAATAACAAAATCCTTCCAAAACAATAATGGTAAGATCAATATCTCTGATACAGCATATCCTATACTAAAAAATTCTTTATAGTTAGAACAACCATCATGGCAAAACATTATTAAATACTCGCCTAATGATTTAAATAGATTATCCTTACCATCAGTCCTGCACAACATGAGCTCTATTACATTTACAATGCCATCTATCACTAAATATCTTAAATTATCGGGTAAATTTGATATTATGCTGGAAGAAAAGTAATTAATTATTTTTGAAAATTCAGCTTCATTTGTCTCATCTCTTAAATTGCCATTTCCGTCTAAAAGCACACTTGCCTTGTGGTAATCAAATGGATTAATCTGGATTTCAGTTTTTATATATATATTCTTTTCTGATATCAAATTAAATAAACAATTTACATAATCGTATTTTGCATTTATAGATATAATTTTTTCCTTGTTTTTACTAATCTCTTCTCCATATCTACTGATAAATTCTTTCGAAAATCCCTGTCCATCAATAGAAACACATTTGCTTACCTTAGGAGAGAATATTGATACATATTGAGCCTTGTTCCCGCCCTTAGAATGGCCTGATACCGTAATATCACTATATTCAAGGTTATTTATATATTTTAAGGCCTCTATTTGTTCAAGTGTATCATATTCATAAGCACCTTTACCATTGTCATTCCATTCTTTTGTTGTAGCTGTTCCTCTAAAAATTACTGTTGCATTCCCCTCCTCGTTTACAAAGCAGGCATATTCCATTCCATTATTATAATCATTTATATTCTTAATTCTTAGATTACTTAAATTTGGTTTAACTTTTATTTGATTTAATATCATTATCCATTCTTTTGTATCCATTCTTATTATACAATCTCCAATGGCTTCCATAAGATAGTCAAAATTCTCACTTTTTAATAAATTATCTACAAGATTTATAAGTTTTTCGTTTTCTTTTATATCCCATTTTAAATATATCAGATTATCTAGAAGTATCAACTCTTCATAAGTCAAACTGTTCATTCTTCCTCCATATAACATTAGATTGATTATCTTTATATTAATAAATTATTCATATAATATAAAAATAAACCTATAAATCTCAGTTATATGAAATCTATAGGTTTATTATTTTAAAATATCATCTATTGCATATATAAGATCTTAACATAAGTTTCTCGAACTTATTACTTAAATACCTAAATAAATAGCTTAGCTATAAATATAATAAATGCTGAAAGAGCTGCTGTTATTGGAATAGTTAAAATCCAAGCCCAAACTATATTTTGAGCAACTCCCCATTTTACAGATTTAATTCTTTTAGAAGCTCCTACTCCCATTACAGTTGTTGAAATAATGTGAGTTGTACTTACTGGGGCGTGAAATAGTGTTGCTAAAAATATTACAGCTGCGCCTCCTGTTTGAGCCGCAAATCCATTTACTGGTGTAAGTTTTGCCATCCCGCTTCCCATTGTTTTGATAATTTTTTTTCCTCCAGATGCTGTTCCAAGAGCCATAGCTATAGCACAACATGCTATAACCCATGTTGGCACTTCAAATGTACTGATAAGTCCACCACTTAATAATGCCATAGTTATTAATCCCATAGACTTTTGAGCATCATTACTTCCATGATTTAATGCCATAAGTGAACCAGCAACAACTTGTAATTTCAAAAAGATTTTATTTATTATTCCAGGCTTAAATGGTTTTAATATCCAATTTAATAATATCATTAATATGTATCCCACTGTAAAACCAATAATTGGTGCAATAAATATCCATATTACAACATCATGAAAAAGATTATACCAATTTACTACATCAAATTTCAAATTATAAGCTATTCCGCCACCAACTAGTGCACCTATTAACGCATGAGATGAACTACTTGGAATACCAAAATACCATGTTATTATGTTCCATATTATTGCTGAAATTAAAACTCCTAATATAACCCATTGAGGCATAGAATTATGACTTACTATGTTTTCTCCTACAGTTTTTGCAACCGCTGTTCCTGAGAATGCACCAATGAAATTAAAAATTGCACATATTACTATAGCTGTTTGCGGTTTAAGCGCTCTTGTTGTAATAGAAGTAGCTACCGCTGTTGCTGTATCATGGAATCCATTGATAAAGTCAAATATTAATACTGTAATTACTATTAATACTGTTATAGTCATAGTACTAAACATTCTTAATGACAACTCCCTCTACAATATTTGCAATTTTTTCACACTTATCAATAGTGTTTTCTAATATTTGATATATTTCTTTCCATTTTATAATTTCTATAGGATCTTTTTCATTTCTAAACAAGTCACCTACTGTATTTCTAAATAAACGATCTACTTCACTTTCTATTTGGTTTATTGTTACTATCTTTTCATTTATATTATTTTTACCAGCTATTAAATGAAGTTCATCCATTAATTCAGATATGAGTTTTGTAGATTTTATTATCATATCAGCTAAATATTTTGCTGGTTCTGTACTTTCAGTAACGTTAAACATTACAAATCTATGTATTGTTGAGTTGATTAAATCTAAAATGTCATCTAATCTTTTAATCAATAAGTACATGTCTTCTCTATCAAAAGGAGTTATAAATGAATCATTTAATTCTTTAACCATAACATTTACTAATCTATCACCGTTATGTTCTAATTCTTCGATCTTGCTAACATTAAGTTCAATATTGGATAATGAGTTTAGGCTTTCTCTTAATACTTTTGCACCTTCCTCTACATTTTGTGCAGCTTCTATAAACATTTTATAGAATTTATCTTCTTTTGGATTTAAATTAAACATATTATCACATCTCCCTATAAAATATAAATATTCGACATATTGTTAAATATCATAATCCAGTAACAAGTATATTCTATTTTGTAACATTTTTAAACTCTTTTTAAAAAACTTAACCTAATTTTAATATTACTCACCTTATTTTAACAATTGTAGTATTTCTTGAATCACTTCAAATTATGTTATCTTACTACTAAAAAATTAATAGCCAACATCTACTCCTTTATCAATTGATAATAATCATATGATATCTTTTATTAATTTCAAGTAAAATTTAATAATAATATTATCATTACTTGATCAATTTATTAGGTGATAAAGTATTAATATTACTTGGCTTAAATAAGTAAATTAAAATATTTAAAGATAATATAAACGAACACTATTCTTTATGCTATAACTTGCATAATTTCATTATACGGAATATAAATGTATTATATATAATTGAATCCGATTTTCCCTCAAAATATATTAATAGAAAATACTTATTAAATATATAATAAAATTTAACATTACATAAAGAATATTTAAATATACTCATAATCATATGAAAAAACACGTATACATTCATTTTATAAATTTCAATTGCATATGTAAAGAAAATTATAAAAATACTCTTCCAAATAATAAACTGTAAAAATTATATTATTCTATATTTTAATATAATTCCAAGAAAAACCTCGATATTTAACATCGAGGTTTTTCTATAATTTTAAATCACACTCAAATTAATGTTCTAATCTTTTTTTACTCTTGGGAAATATACTGTATGAAGTAACTCATGAGCTTTATTACTTAATGGATGATCTAAATATTTTTCATATATAGCAAGTACTTCTGGATTTTCATTTGATCTTCTAAGTGTCTTTGATCTATCTATATTATTCAATCCTTCTGCTCTTTTTTGCAATGCTGCCTGCTTATTTCCCTTTGTTTTAGGTTGACCACCACCGCCGATGCATCCACCTACACACGCCATTATTTCTATTGCATGGAAGAATTCTTCTCCTGATCTTATTTTATCTAACATCTTAGCTGCTTCCCTAAGTCCATGAGCAACACCTATTCTTAATTTTATATCTCCAGCTTCAAGTTCGCAAACTCTGAATCCATCCCAACCTCTAAGGCCTTCAAATTCTATATTATCGAATCTTTCTCCAGTCATCTTTTCAAGAGCTGTTCTTGTAGCTGCTTCTATAACTCCACCTGTTCTACCAAATATAATTCCAGCTCCAGTGTATTCTCCCATAACTGTATCTATTTCTTCATCTTCAATTTCTTTTAAGTTTATTCCTGAATTTTCAAATATTTTAATAAGTTCTCTTGTTGTGATTACATAATCAACATCATAGTTCATATCTACTGAAAATTCTGCTCTTGAAGCTTCATACTTCTTTGCAATACATGGCATAATAGCAACTGAAGTAACTTCATCTCTTGAAAGCCCCTTCTCTTTTGCCCATATTTCCTTAGCCACTATAGCAAACATCTCCATTGGAGATTTAGCTGAAGAAGGAACATCTAACATATCTCCATAATTCTGCTCTATAAATTTAATCCATGAAGGACAGCATGAAGTAAGAATTGGAAGTTTTACACTCTCATCCCCAGCTAGATGTCTTTCAAGTCTTTCTTGAAGTTCTGCAGCTTCTTCCATTATTGTTAAATCAGCTCCCCAGCTCGTATCAAACACATAATCTACTCCTAGTTTTCTAAGACCTGCTGCTATTTTCTTTTCAACATTCTCTCCTGGTTCAAAGCCAAAAGCTTCACCTATCGCAACTCTAACTGCTGGTGCCATCTGAGTAATTACAACCTTATTAGGTGTTGCTAAATCTCTAAGAAATAACATAGTATTATCTCCTGCACTTATTGCATCAACAGGACATGCAGAGACACATGCTCCACAATGTGTACATCTATTATAATCTATTTCATGTTTCTTTTTTAATTCTCCATTTATGCAATCAACAGGACATGCTCTTTTACAAGCTCCGCATCCAATACATTTTTTAGTAATTGTTAATTTTACTAAATGGTTACATTGTGATGTATAACACTTCTTTTCCTCTATATGTTCTTCAATTTCTTCATAGAATTTGTCTATTATTTCTTCCATGATATTATGCTTTTGGTTCATCTTACTTTTCACTGTCACTGCAAGATTTCTCAAAAGATAAATCTCACGCATATTAGACACACCTTTACTTATTCTGTTTAATATATTAAACATTTCAGTTATGTCCTCTTTAACAACTTCATAGTTCTTATAAGATCCATCTTTAATTTTTGCTAGTAAATATTCTATATAAAATTTTTCAAATTGAATAATACAGTCTTCTTGTGATAAAACAATAATTGTTCGTGCAATATTTTCATAAAATAGTCCAAAATCAAATTCTTTATCTAAGCTGTCCTCTGTTAAAAAACCACCGAAAGGAAGTCCTATTTGAGCTGCTTTAAAGTTACTTTTGTTTATAAGCCCACCACATAATTGTATTATTTCATTAAGTGTAGCCCCTTCCGGAACTTCTATTATCCCTGGATTGTTAACTTTTCCACATATAGCAATTTTTCTGCCGTTTGACAGTTCTTTTAATTCCTCTTCGCTAAAAACAGAAAAAACTGAACCTAATGCACTTTGTATAAAAGATTTTTTATTATCTCCCATAATATTCACTCCTTAACATTTTGTCTTCTTTTTATTTTCAAATCTAATCATATAAAATATATATTATTTAGTATAATTGTTTATTATTTTTAACAAAACCGTCGCATAATAATCTATTGTATCTATTAACGCACTATTTTAATAAAGAAAATCCATATATATGATACACCATATTTCGAGAATTTTTCAAGTTAATAAAACTTTCTTAACACGTTTAATAATAAACTTATTATCCTCCCCCTTAAGTTAATAACGAGATAAATACGAAGCTCTCAATTTTATGCATCGCCAGTCTATTATAACATATATTTATAGAAAATTATTAAATATTATATGATTATTTTATAAAAAAAGACAACAAATTTATTAATAATAAATTTGTTGTCTAAAATAAGTATTATTTTAGAATAATCTCCAAGCTATGTACCGCATTTTATCAAAATAGTAAGATAATAAATATTTATAAAAACACAATTTAACGTAAATTCTGAATATATTAATTATTACCTATCAATATTCTTACTTAAATACTCCTTAATATCTAGTAAATTCTCAAAGCTTTTATGACAATACTTTAGTATATCATTGTCGGCTTTCTTAAGATCTTCTACATGTATTCCTATCATTTTAGCTTTATATGCTCCTTCAATACCTGCAGCAGAATCCTCTATAACAATACAATCTTCAGGATTTACACAAAGCTTTTTAGCGGCCTTTAGAAATATTTCTGGATCTGGTTTGGCTTTTACTACATCATCACCATAAACCATAACATCAAAATCTTCTTTGATATCAGTATTTCTAAACTGAATATTAGCTCGTTCTATTTTAGCTGATGTCGCAAGAGCTATTCTATATCCTCTCTCTTTTAGAAACTCTAAAATTTCCTTCGCCCCTTCTTTAATAGCAATTTGACCACTTTCTACTGCCTTCTTTAATTCCTTATCTTTTTCTTCATACATTTGTGTTATAGGCAAGTTTTCTCCATATAACTCTAAAAATTTCTTGATTACGTTTTTCCGTCCTCTTCCCATTACAGAAATATAGACATCATCACTCATATCATATCCATACTTCTTAAAAATCTTTCTCCAAGTCTCTAGGTATACTCTCTCTGTATCGAATATAACTCCATCCATGTCAAATAACACCGCTTTTATTTTTTTCATTATTCCCCCGTGAATTAATTTTTTATTTAATCAAAATTCTCTCTTTTTTAAAGACCTTTTAGATATCATTTATATAACTCCAAATTATGTATAAGGAATCTATATATCTATACCCTTTAAAACATCTTGATTAAATTTCTCAATTCCGATTCTATCAATAAAAAATCCCAGCTTTTCTCCTGCCTCTGCATTTTCTATATAATATTCAAAAATATTATCAACTAAACTCAATGCTTGGCTTTCTGTTATATCTTTAGCAATAATATCTGCCATTCTTGGGTTATAACCTCCTGATCCTCCTGCTGCAACAATAAAACCGGTTTTATCGGCTATCACTCCAATATCTTTACTATAAACGCTTCCACAAGCATTTCTACAGCCTGCTACTCCTATTTTAGTCCTACATGGCATTTCCATCCATTGATATTTTCTTGAAAGTTTCATTCCAGTCCCAATTGTGTTATATTTAGATCTTTTACAGTATCCAGCTGGACACATTTCAACATTCTTAACTGAATTTTGTGTTTTAACTGCTGGTTCCATTCCAAGTTCATTCCAAACATTTTCCAAGTCTTCTTGCTTAAGATTAGTTATTAATATTCTTTGTCCTGAAGTTATTTTTAATATACCATTATATTTTTTTGCTATATCCACAATTTTTTGCATAGTTTCTATAGTAATAAAACCGCCTGGAATATGCGGAGTTATTCCAAAAGTTCTCTTTCCATTACTTATCTTCTGAAGATTTCCAAAACTCATATTATATCCTCCTCTTATGTGTATTAATAATATTTAATACTAGATTAATGTTTATTTTATCATATTTTTAACATAAATAATTATTTACAGTTGATAAATTCTTCTTCAAAATAACTTTTTAATATTAGTAACAAAGCTATTTATTGTGTCCAAAATAGTTTTTGCTAATAACTGTATCCGCAATTCTAAAAGAAAATAATTCCATTATTAACTTGATACGCGTTCTTCACCAGTATATACTATTAATAATGCTATTTAATATATTATAAACCTATAAGTTACTTATGTTTATGAATATTTATTTAGCCATAATACTCTATATACAGAAAGGTTCTGAAATATAATGATTTCAACTAAAGACAATTCTTCTTTGCTTAAAAACAAATCATTAAGACTATTAATGACAGCACGTGTATCCACTAATTTCGCATATCAAATGATTACAGTTGCTATTGGATGGCAAATGTATTCCTTAACTCATTCAGCATTTTATCTAGGTCTTGTTGGACTAGTTCAGTTTTTACCAATGCTTTTTCTCTCCCTTTTTGTTGGACACATATCAGATAGATATGATCGCAGAAAAATAGTAACCTTAAGTCAAGTAACTCAAAGTGTGTTTATTTTTATTATGGCTTTTGGGAATTATAATGAGTTAATTACTAAAGAGCGATTTTTAATTCTCATTTTCTTTATAGCGGTAGCTCATTCTTTTGAAGGTCCACCAATGCAAGCCTTATTGCCTAATATCGTTAGTAAGGAGATTTTCCCGCGAGCTTCTGCTTTAATGTCTTCAGTTTCAGAATTTGCAGTTATTATAGGACCAGCTGTTGGCGGAATTTTATATACGTTTGGCACAACACTAGTTTTTTTATTAACTGGCATCTTATATTTAATATCAGGTATTCTTATATATCATATTTCAATTGAGAAAGAAATTTTTAAATCTGAGCCAACTAGCATAAAATCTTTATTCGCAGGAATATCTTTTATAAAGAGTAGACCTATAATACTTGGAGCAATATCACTAGATTTATTTGCAGTATTATTTGGTGGCGCAACTGCCTTACTTCCAATATACGCAAGTAGCATTCTAATGATAGGTTCTTTTGGTTTAGGCATACTAAGATCTGCTCCTGCCGTTGGAGCATTATTAATGTCTGCTTATCTTGCAAGGAAACCATTAAAGCACAATGTAGGGAAGACAATGTTCATAGCTGTTATATTCTTCGGTTTATCTACTATAGCTTTTGCAATATCTAGATCTGTTATAATATCTTTCATTGCTCTTTTGATTTTAGGTGCTTCCGATGTAATTAGCGTTGTTATACGATCTACGCTTGTTCAACTTAATACTCCAGATTATATGAGAGGAAGAGTTAGCTCTGTAAATATGATATTCATAGGAACTTCTAATCAGCTTGGTGAATTTGAATCAGGAATTACAGCGTCTTTATTCGGGACTGTTCCCGCTGCTCTTATTGGAGGCATTGGAACTATAGCAGTTGTAATGTTATGGATGAAATTATTTCCTTCTATATTGCATGTTGATAGATTTGAAGCAAGCAAAAACTAAAAATGTATTTTTATTTCATGAATTTTTTAATTAAATATTTTAAATAAAAAAACTTTAAATAGTATTATAGTAACTATTTAAAGTTTTTTACTTTGTAATAATAAATGCGCTACACCATTTATTATAGTCTAACTATTTCCCATTTTTATAGAAACCCTATTTCTCCCTAAACTCTTCGCTTCATACAAAGCTTTATCTGCAAATTTAATCATATTTTCCAAATCTCGTTCTCTAACTGATGTAAATATCCCAAAAGAAGATGTTATCTTTATGCATTTATTGTCATGGAGTATTTCCAAATTTTCAATCCTTCTTCTTATTGTTTCACCAATCTCTAAAGCTTTTTCTGAATTAGCATTATCTAGTAGAATTAAAAATTCCTCTCCCCCATATCTTCCTATATAATATTTTTTTCCCAATAATTCTTTACAAATATTCATTACCTTTTTTAGAACAATATCACCTGTAGGATGCCCATAAGTATCATTAATAATTTTAAATTTATCTATATCCATCATTAATAGAGACATATGTTTCTTATCCGAACAAGCTTCAATTTTTTCTTTTGCAATTTTATAGAAATACTTTCTATTATATACCCCTGTCAAAACGTCAGTGATGCCATAGTACTCAAGTTTCTTAATCATTAAAACCTGTTCAGTATTATCACTCAAAACAATAACTTTACCCTTCCCTCTGTTATTATTAATTAGTGTAAGCTTTCCTTTAAAATAATAGAGTTTGTTCTTGATTTTAATTTCACAGTTGAAACTCGTTTCTTTTTCTTCATATATATATTTGATAATTTCCTGATACTCTTTAAACTCTGTGCATACGTCTTGTCCTATTGCTAGCTTTGATTTTATATTAAAAATTTTCTCTGCTATATTATTCATATCTATTATTTTGTTTTCTTGGTCTAATACTAATATTGCTTCAGAAATATTGTCAAAAACAACATGTCTAGCAATAGTAGCTGTTTCAAAGATATTTGATTTAAACAAAGCGTATGTATATATCAAACAAAATACTCCCATAAAAATTGGAACTATATCTATTCTTATAGACGTAATCCTTGACATGTATATCCAATATCCAATCCAAGGAATAAATGATGTAAGCATGATTTTAAAGCTTCTCTTTTTATATAAACTGTTTTCTTTTCTATAAAAAATTAAATACAGGCTATTCCCTACTATGAAGCATACATTTACAAAAATTACGCATATAACATATACAATGCCTGGTTTAAGATTTGCAATATATAGATTATCTGCAATGTCAACTGTGTAACTTTTATAAAAAAGATGATGATAGTCATTAGTAATATTTAATGCCACTAATACCATAGGCAACGAAAATAACAACATATAGAGCTTTTTAGTGATATACCTACTTTTATTAGTATATTCTAGGGCCATGATGACCCAAAAAGCCGGAATGGATGCTATTCCTATATACTCTATTCCAGTAAACAATTTCATAAAGGTTAAATTAGGACATATTAACTCAAAAGAATAAAATAAACTATATATAAAAACACATAAAATAACACCTAAAAGACCGTTTAAATGTATTCTTCTTTTTTTATAAAATAAAAATATGCATAATTGCGCCGAAACAAATGCCGTTAAAAACATTGCAAGAAATATTATATAATTAAACATCTAATATCCTCTTTCATAATCACTAATTCTTTAATAAATTATTATCCTAAAGCCAATTTTAACTTTTGGAATCAGAAACCTATTCTATCATTATATATTATAAAACCCACGTTATTCCATTTCAATAACTATTACAATATATTTCTGTAATTAAAGATTTCTTTATCAATTTTTACTCGAATCAACGTGATTTTGTGAAACTTTTAATTAACGAAAAAAAATCAAGTAGCTACAACGGCTACTTGATTTTTTTTAAATTCAAAATTTAATCCTATTCCCACAATGAGGACAAAATTGAAAACTTGGGTCAACTTCCATACCACAGTTCCTGCATATACCACTATTATAATTATCTCTATAATTACTGCTTTCTAGCTCATCAAGATCCCAATAAGTTATATTCACAGGTTCGTTATTCTCAATGGCTTTTCCTTTGTCTACTGAAATACTAAAGTTAGTTCTACATCCATCACATATTATATAATATTTTATATTCCACCTAAAAAGCGGAATAAAGAAAAAATGAAAATAATTAAAATTTTTTATCAGCTTTCCACGAAAAACTTTATTACATTTTTTACAGTTTAAATTGTCTAAAATCTTTATTTCTTTATTTTTATTTTCAATGCCAAATATACCTATAAAAAACATACAACCATTTACCTCTATCTATAAATATTATTATCATATATATCTGTAAATACTAAGTATACATTTAGAATCCTTATAAATCAAGTTATCCAATTAGGGCCACAATATTGGAACTTAATTGTAACATACATTATCCATTTTATTAAAGTATTCACATTTTTAATTCTATTCAGGCTTTATTGTATCTAGATAAGTAAACTTGCCATCTTTAACTATCTTTAAAACAGCTTCTTTTACTGCATTATTGTTTTCATCAATTGTTATTACTCCTGCTGCACCAGGAAAATCTTTTGTTTTTGCTATTTCATCTCTAATTTTAACTGGATCTGCAGAATTAGCTCTCTTAATCGCATCTAAAATTACTAGATATGCATCATACCCTAATGCTGTAGCTGCTGCTGGCTCCTTATTATATTGTTTTCTATATTCATCAAGAAAAATTTTAGATTCTTCAGTTATAGGTGTCTCAGTTGCAAAAAATGTTGAAAATACAGTTCCTTCAACATCCTCTTTACCTATATCTAAAAATTCCGGTGTCTCCCAGGTATCAGCTCCAATTATTGGTGCTGTAATTCCAAGTTGCCTTGCCTGCTTTATTATCATTGCTCCTTCAGTAAAATTCCCTGGAGCAAATATTACATCAGGATTGCTTCCTTTAATATTTGTAAGCTGTGCTGAGAAATCCTGATCTCCTGTGTTATAATTTGCTTTTGCTACAACAGCATTATTATCCTCAGTTAGCTTTTTAAATTCATCAGTAAAGAATTTGCAGATTCCAACTGAGTAATCACTTGAGACCTCTTGAAGAATTGCTACCTTTTTAGCCTTTAGCTTATTAGCTGCGTATTTTGCCATAACAGTTCCTTGAAAAGGATCAATAAAGCAAACTCTAAAGTAATAATCATTTCCTGCGGTTACTAAAGGGTTTGTACAAGTTACCCCTACAGCTGGAACCTTAGCTTCCTGTACTATATCCCCTGCTGCCATAGAGAAACCACTTCCATAGCTTCCTATAATAGCATTAACATGCTCCTGCTCAATAAGGTTTGCAGCTGCACTAGCTGCTTCAACTTTATCAGATTTATTATCTGCAAAAACCAGTTCAACTTTTTTACCAAGAACAGTTGGATAAATCTTGTTTGCAAGTTTTGCACCTTCTGTTTCTAATTGTCCACCTGCTGCATTTGCACCTGTCATTGGTTCAAACACACCTATTTTTATTACATCACTATCCTCATTGGCTTTTGTGCCTGATTTTGAATTACAACCTCCTAAAGTAAAAGAAGTCATCATAGCTATAACCAAAAGCAATGAAATTTTTCTTTTCATATATATATCCCCCTAATATCTAAGTATTAATTTAATCTTATTGACGTATAAAATAAGAGCAACAAAATAGTAACTCAAAAAATTCTAATATCCCAGCATTTATTTCTTATAATATACATCTCTTAGTTCAATTAAAATTATCTTTTTCTAAAAACTTATATTTTAATTTAATGTATTGTAATAATAAAGGCAAAATAAATTCCTTAAATAAAAAAATAACAAGTCAGTATTTTTCTATTTTCTGACTTGCTATTTCTCCTCTAAATACGAAAATTCTCATATTACAAAGCTTCACCAAGATAAGCTTTTTTAATTTCATCATTAGAAAGTAATTCTTGCCCTGAGCCACTTAGTGTTATTCTTCCAGTTTCCATAATATAGCCAATATCAGCTATTTTTAAAGCTGCATTTGCATTTTGCTCAATTAGTAGAACTGTCATGCCTTCTTCATTAATTTTCTTTATAATTCCAAATAATTCTTTTACAATTATTGGTGCAAGTCCTAAAGAAGGCTCATCCATCATTATTAACTTTGGTCTTGACATAAGTGCTCTTCCTATTGCAAGCATTTGTTGCTCACCTCCTGAAAGAGTTCCCGATAATTGCCAAGTTCTCTCCTTAAGTCTTGGAAAAAGTGAATATACCTTTTCCAAGTCTTCTTGAATACCTGATTTATCCTTTCTTGTATAAGCACCTATTTTTAAATTTTCCAGTACTGTAAGATCTGAAAAGACTTTTCTTCCTTCTGGAACTAATGCTATTCCTTTTTTCACCATAAGTTCTGTATTAAGCTTAGTTAAATCAGTTCCATCATCCAAATTTATAGTTCCACTCTTTGGTTTAACAAGACCTACTATAGATTTTAATGTAGTACTTTTTCCTGCTCCGTTAGCACCAACTAAAGTTACGATCTTCCCCTCTGGTACCTCTAAGCTTATTCCCTTTAACGCTTCAATTCCACCATAGGCGACTACTAAATTATCAATTTTAATCATCTTCAGCTACCCCCAAATATGCATCTATAACCTTTTTATCGTTTTGTATTTCAGAAGGTGTACCTTCAGCTATAGTAATTCCATATTCAAAAACCTGTATTCTATCTGATAACCCCATAACCATATTCATATGATGCTCTATCATAAATATAGTTAAATCAAATTTATCCTTAATTTCTCTAACAAAATCTGTAAGTTCATCAGTTTCTGTAGGATTCATTCCTGCTGCTGGTTCATCAAGAAGAAGAAGCTTCGGATTAGTAGCAAGCGCTCTTGCTATTTCAAGTTTTCTCTGCATACCGTATGGAAGAGAACTTGCTTTCTCATTTTTTAACTTTTCAAGACCTACTTCTTTTAAAAGCTCTAAAGATTTCTCAACCATTTCTTTTTCTTCTCTTTTATATCTAGGAAGCTTTAACATAGCTTCAATACAGTTTGACTTAATATGAACATGATTTCCTATTAAAACATTGTCAAGTACACTCAAATCTTTAAAAAGTCTTATGTTTTGAAATGTTCTTGCTATACCAGTTTGAGTTATTTTATCTTGTCTCATTCCAGTAATATTAGTATCATTAAAGATTATTTTTCCTCTTGTAGGAGTATACACATTAGTGATCATATTAAAGGCTGTAGTTTTACCAGCCCCATTAGGTCCAATTAAGGAAATTATTTCTCCTTGATTAATTTGAAGGTTAAAGTCTTTTACAGCCGTAAGTCCTCCAAACTGCATAGTCGCATTTTGTACGTTTAATAATGCCATTACTTGTCCCCTCCTTCTTCTAGAGGTTTGTTATTAGAATATTTAAATATTGATTTCCACGAAAATTCTTTTGTGCCCATTATTCCATGTCTAAAGAATAATACTATTATCATAAGCAAAATTGAGAAAATAACCATTCTAAGTCCTGGTATCCCTGAAAAACTAAAGATTCCTAAATCAAATTGCTTTTCCATATCCAAAAATCTTAAAGCTTCTCCAAGTATTGTTACGATGAAAGCTGATATAACTGTTCCTGTAACGCTTCCCATTCCTCCAATAACTATTATAAGGAGTATATTGAACGTAAGGCTGAACTTAAACATATTAGGATCAATTGTTCCCATTAAGTTCCCAAGTAATCCACCTCCAACTCCGGCAAAAAAAGCACCAATAGCGAATCCTATTACTTTGTGTTTGAATAAACTTATCCCCATACTTTCAGCCGCAATCTCATCTTCTCTAATTGATTTTAGAGCTCTTCCATAGGAACTATTTATAAGCGACAGCAATATTATTATTGTCACAATTGCTACTCCAAAGCTCCAATATAGGTTTGTCATATGAGGAATACCACGAAGACCCAAAGCTCCATTGGTTAAACCTTGTATATTAGTAATAACTATTCTTATAATTTCTGCAAATCCTAAAGTAACAATAGCCAAATAGTCACCCTTAAGTCTTAAAGCCGGAGCACCTATTAAAACTGCTATAAATGCGGATAAAAGACCAGCTATTAACAATGCTACAATAAACGGTACCGATATATGATTAAAAGGCGCCATTAATGGTTCCATAAAGAAATTTTGATTTTTAACTTTTTCACTCATTGTAAGCAATGCAGTTGTATAAGCACCTACTGCTACAAAGCCTGCATGTCCTAATGAAAACAATCCTGTAAATCCATTTATTAGATTTAAGCTTAATCCAAGAACTGTATATATTGCACATAAATTTAAAATTCTAATTTTATAAGAGTCTAAGCTATTATTTGCAACAAATAAGAGTAAAAATACAATTGCAATAAGAGCTATATTTAAAAATTTATTTTTATTGTTCATTTTTACACCTTCTCTGTTAAATTTTTGCCCATTATTCCTGTAGGCTTAAATAGCAATATTACGATTAATAGTATAAATGCTAAAGCATCCCTATACCCTGTAAGTCCAGGGAAAAATCCAATTAACATAATTTCAGCTAGTCCAAGTATAAAACCACCAATAACTGCTCCCTTAATATCTCCTATACCACCAATTACAGCGGCTATAAAACATTTAAGACCTGGCATCATTCCCATAAGTGCAACTATTTGTGGATATTTTACACACCACATCATAGAACCTACTGCAGCTAATCCCGATCCAATAGCGAAAGTAAATGATATTGTCTTATTTACATTTATCCCCATAAGTCTTGCAGTTTCAACATCTTTTGAAGCTGCTCTCATTGCCATACCAATATTCGTATTATTAACTAAGTGTAATAAAACAAATAGTATTACTATTGTAACAACTGGAATTATAAAAGTAAGTCTTTGAATTGAAATTCCACCTATAACTATTACATCTGTAAATAGCTTCACATCTGGAAATGCTTTAGGTCTTCCTCCAAATAAAACAACCGCTAAATTTTCAAGTAAGAAGGATACACCAATAGCTGAAATCAAAGCTGAAATCTTAGGTGCATTTCTTAACGGTCTATAAGCAGTGAATTCAATTCCCATTCCAAGGAATGCTGTTATAACCACTGCGATTATAAAAGCAAAGTACCAAGGTAGTCCAAATGTTGCAACTCCGAAAAATCCGAAATATGCAGCCATCATAAATATATCTCCATGCGCAAAATTTATAAGTTTTAATATTCCATAGACCATAGTATATCCTATGGCTATAAGTGCGTATAAACTTCCTAGTGAGATACCATTTGCTAAATTTTGCATAAATGTGCTTAAATTCATTAAAGTCATATTTTCACCCCTAATTAATTTTCTTCAGGTTTTATTGTATCAAGATAAGTAAATTTACCATCTTTAACTATCTTTAAAACTGCATCTTTTACTGCATTGTTATTTTGATCTATAGTTATTACTCCTGCAGCACCAGGAAAATTCTTGGTTTTTGCAATTTCATCTCTAATCTTTACTGGATCTATCGAATTAGCTCTCTTAATTGCATCTAAAATTACTAGATATGCATCATATGATAAAGCTGAAACCGCTGCTGGTTCTTTATTATATTCTTTTCTATATTCATCAAGAAAGACTTTTGATTCGTTAGTTATAGGAGTCTCACTTGCAAAAAAAGTAGAAAATACTGTTCCATCAACATCTTCTTTACCTATATCTAAAAATTCTGGAGTTTCCCAAGTATCTCCTCCAATTATTGGAGTAGTTATTCCAAGCTGTCTTGCTTGTTTTATTATCATAGCTCCTTCTGTAAAATTACCTGGAGCAAAAATCACATCTGGATTACTGCTCTTTATATTTGTTAGTTGAGCTGTAAAATCCTGATCACCTGTATTATAGTTAGCTTTAGCTATAATTGCATCTTTATCTCCTGTAATCTTTATAAATTCATCAGTAAAGAACTTACAAATTCCAACTGAGTAATCACTTGAAACCTCTTGAAGTAAAGCTACTTTTTTAGCTTGCAATTTATTTGCTGCATATTTTGCCATAACAGTTCCTTGAAAAGGATCTATAAAACAAACTCTAAAGTAATAATCATTACCAGCTGTTACAAGAGGATTTGTAGCTGAGGCTGCAACTGCTGGAACCTTGGCATCTTGTACAACATCTCCTGCCGCCATAGAATTTCCACTTCCCCAGCTTCCTATAATTGCATTAACTTGTTCCTGCTCCACAAGATTAGATGCTGCACTAGCCGCTTCAACTTTGTCTGATTTATTATCTGCAAAAACCAGTTCAACTTTTTTACCATTAACTGTTGGATAGAGCTTGTTCGCAAGTTTTACGCCTTCTACTTCTAGCTGTCCCCCAGCTGCGTTAGCACCAGTCATTGGCTCAAATACACCAATTTTTATAACATCGCTGTCTATATTTGCTTTAGTATTTGATTTTGAACATCCCGCCAGCGTAAATGTAGTTGTCATAGCCAGCGCCAAAATCAAAGAAATTTTTTTCTTCATAAAATAAGCCCCCTAGTATTAGTTTTATTTTCTCAAGGTGTACTCTGCAAAAAAATAATAATTTGATAATAAGATTTACAAAAAACATAGAAAATAATTAACCAGCTATTCATTGTTTAAATATTACTATTCTTTTTAATATTTCTATTGAAATTGTTTATATAAAGTAATCCTTAAAGTATAAATTTATTAATTTATTAATTTATTCCGACGATTATTAACAAATTATATATTATCCTATATCCGCCCATCTGTCAACCCACGAAAGACATTTGTATTCTCTACAAATATAAATTTTAGAACTATATTATCAAAAAACGTTCGTTGTGTAGAAATGTTATGATAGTTTTTACAAGTTAATTTATAAATTTATATATATCAGTTATGTATTTCCTAGTCTCTATCTCTTTTAATTAATTCTAGAAAGATATTTTCACTTTACTTTTCAGAATATGCTTAATTGATTTATATACAGTATTTTAACGTTGTTTACCTTTGGCTTATTAAACCTTATAAAAATACAAAAAAGCTTAATGTTACTAAAATATAACATTAAGCTTTTTTATCTATACAATTTTCTTATAGACTAAAATCCTGCTGGCTCTGATTTAGCACCAGCTTCATGCATTTCTTTGATTGCTTCTACATACATGCTTTTATCTTCTACAATCTTAGCAGCTTGCTCATAGCAATATAATGCTTTATTTAAATCTTCAAGATGATAATAACATGCAGCTAATCTATTGATTAAATCAGGATTTTTCCTGTTTATTTTTAGTGCCATTTTATAATATCTTACCGCACTTTTATAGTTCATACTATATTTATCTCTCTCATTAAATTCTACTATATTTTCTTTACTTAAATATATATTTCCTATACACTCATAAGTTGCACAGATTAATAATTTATGATCTTCCTTTTCATTTTTTGAGATGTTCTTTTCGCCTTTTCTAAGATGATCTAATGCATTTTCTATGTTTCCTAATTCTGCATACGAAAGTCCCATATATATGTGGGTTAATGAATCATCAGAGTCTTTACAATATACATTAAATGCTTCAATCGCATCTTCATTTTTCCCTAACTTTCTACATACTAGACCTTTTATAAAATATGAATAATAATTTTCTTTATTAAATTCAGCTGCTTTTTCTGTGAAATATAATGCCTTATCTAGCTTTCCTTTTTTAAAATCTCCCATTGCAAGATCATTTAAAACAAGTGATAATTGCTTTTCACTTGTTATAGTTCCACCTTTAACATTTATCCTATTCTCTTCTAAAAAACTTTTTATTTTGTCTTGTATATTTTGATTATCTTCCATTTTGTTCCTCACTTTTTATCTTTATTTTAATAACAAATGCCAAAAATGTTAATATTAATTCTAGCATTTTTATTTTCATATATATTTATATATTATTTTTCATTTTATTACAATAAATACTTTATTAAATTTTTAATTTATATCCACTTTATAAAAATGTATGTTTATCTTAATATAATTATCAAAATATATTAAGTATTTTTAATTCATTGTAACTAAAGTCCTCCACTTTCCCCCATAATTATTACGATTATATCCTTATGCCACTTTATCACTGATTCTCCATCCATAATCTCACTCCCGATCTTCTAATTATATCATTTATATAAAACTCATTTTATATTCTCAGTATATATATTACAAATTTTATATATTCAGTATTTTACATTCAAATATTTGTAAAATTCTTTCAACAATATTATATAAATTCAATATTCAATTTCAAATTACTCTATTAGATGTATCGATTTAAACACAATTAAAATAATCAAAAAATGTAATAAGGAATGAACTAAGATTATTGGTGTTAAATAATCCTATTTCATTCCTTATCACATAAATCATACGACAATACAAAGTTACTATATAAACTAACTTTTACTTACTTATATAATTGCATGCATCTATATCTGATTCATACAAACAGCTTTTCTTTTTTGAGTATTCTATATCTATTCTCCTGATGCTAATATAGTATGCACTTATAAGTGGAATACATGCTCCAAGCCATGCTAATGGATTAGCCATACACACGCCTAAAAAACCTAACGGTCGTGATAATATAATTGCAGCGAACGTCCTCATCAACAATTCCATAATTCCTGCTACTGTTGGAATAAAACTTTGCCCTAATCCTTGAAGCGTATATCTATATATAAACAGTAGTGAAAGTAAAAAATAATTTAATCCGTTTGAAGTTAAATATATTTGTGACAACCTAATAACTTCTTTTTGATCATATCCAACAAAAATTCCTGTAAGAAAATAACCTGCAAAAGTATTTATAAGGCCCACTATAATACTAAATGCTACTGATATAAAAACGCATTTCTTTACGCCTTCTTTAATTCTATCAATTTTTTCCGCACCAAAATTTTGTGCTGTGTATGTGGCCATTGTTATACCAAATGACATCATCGGTTGAGTAGCGAGAGTATCTATTTTCTGAGCGGCAGTATATGCAGCTACAGAAGTAGCCCCAAGGCTATTTAATGCGAATTGTAATATAATAGCACCAATTGCTATTATAGATGCCTGAAATCCCATTGGTAGAGAAATTTTAATGTGTTCTAAAAAAGTTTCTTTGGATAACTTTAAGTCACTCTTCTTTAACTTAAGTATGGGCAAATTTCTCTTTATGTACCACATACACAATAACGCCGATACTCCCTGTGCTATAACAGTTGCACAAGCTGCTCCAGTTACTCCCATCTTGAATATTAATATAAATGCAAATTCTAAAATTATATTTAAAATACACGCTACCACTAAGTATATTAATGGCGTTTTGCTATCTCCCAAGGCTCTAATAATATTTGAAAAAAAATTAAAAAACATCGATGCTATTATTCCAATAAATATTACTACTACAAAATTATATGCATCATCAATAATTTCTACAGGTGTATTCATTAGTTCTAATATAGGTCTAGCTAGAATCGTACTTATAGTTGTAAGAATTATAGTTATTATCATGCTAATAACTATGCCTGTGAAGTAACTTTTCTTAACCCCTTCCTTATCATCTGCACCAAATTTTTGCGCAGTAATGATTGAAAGTCCCGATGTTAAACCTTGAGCAAACCCTAAAATTAAAAACATTATGCTTCCTGTACATCCTACCGCTGCTAAAGCATTTACGCCTATTGTACGGCCAACAATAAATGTATCTGCTATATTGTAAAATTGTTGAAATATATTTCCTATTAATAAAGGAATAGTAAACAGCAATATCAATTTTGCCGGATTTCCTTTTGTTAAATTTCTAGTTATTATCATTTAATGTCTCCCCCTTAAAGATATTAGTAAAAATTAATTTATATTAGTCAAACATTTAATACGATATCACAAAAATATCCTATTTCAATTCTGAACTCCACAACTATGTAATTATACGCTTTATATTAATAGAAATATATAAACAAAAAATACAAAATTTTATATTTAATTTGAATAAAATCACAAAAACAGTAAATCTATATAATTTAAAATTTTAAAAGATTTACTGTTTTTGCAATAAATTATATTTCTTTGTTATAATTATTGTAATTTTTTCTTAAATTCAGATTTTACACCAACTTATCCTATCACTTATTCCTTATCTGATAGGTAATAATGAGTAATTGGCTTTAACTTTTCATCCAATTCATATACTAAAGGTATTCCTGTTGGAATATTCAAATTAGCTACATTATCAGCTGGAATGTCGTCTAAATATTTAACTAAAGCTCTTAATGTATTTCCATGAGCAGATATTATCACTCTTTTACCTTCTTTCAAATCTTCAGCTATATTTCCTCTCCATTCCTCTAACACACGTCTTTCAGTATCAGCAAGGTTTTCTGTTAAAGGTATTTGTTCTTCATTTAAATCCTTGTACTTATATTCATTCCCAGGGTATCTGGTATCCTCTTTAGTCAATTCTGGAGGTTTTACATTTACAAATCTTCTCCATTTATGAACTTGCTCTCCTCCATATTTTTTAGCAGTTTCTGCTTTATTTAATCCTTGTAAAGCTCCATAATGTCTCTCGTTTAGTCTCCATGATTTAAAAACAGGAATCCATGCCAAATCCATCTCATATAATATTCTCCATAATGTTCTTATCGCTCTTTTTAGAACTGATGTATAAGCTACATCAAATACAAAACCATTTTTCTTAAGTATTTTTCCTGCTCTTCTTGCTTCCTTTAATCCATTCTCTGACAAATCCACATCTGTCCATCCCGTAAATCTATTTTCTAAGTTCCAAAGACTTTCTCCATGCCTTACTAGTACTAATTTAATCATAATCTCACCTTCTAAAGTAATTTATCACAATCACAATTTAATGATAATTAGAAAATTCTTAAACAGTCTCAGATAATGAAATCTAAATATAAAAAATTGTGCATAGAAATAAATTTCAATATATATGCTTATCTCTATTAATACCAGTATAGTCGTGTCCCAAAAATTAGTTACACGTTGTATAAGTAGTTATTGCAAATCCTTAAATCTGAATTTTTATATTTAAGGATTCTTTAATTATTATTTTAAATCAAAAAACTTTATAATAAAAAATATGCTCAGATGATAAGTTATCATCTGAGCATATTTTTTATTACCTCGCAATGTCCTACTCTGCCACACAGTCTCCCATGCAGTACCATCGGCGCTATAGACCTTAACTTTCCTGTTCGGAATGG
>NZ_JAKGTE010000018.1:0-113054 GCF_022324665.1 Clostridium sp. YIM B02500
TTTATTCTACCTCCAACCTTATAAAATAAACATATTACTTTTTGAAGTTTACACGAAAGTCTTGACAGACTCATACATTTAAAACATTGCATATTGTATTAGTTTATTATCTTATACTATTTATATATCTTAAACTTCAATAAAATTTATAATTCCTTTATGTACCACACATCACAAGCATAATGTTCAGTTTCAACTAAAGGTTTTTCTAATCTAAGAAATCCATTCTTTTCGTAAAATCTCTTAGCCGCCTCCATATTATCAAAAGTTTCTAAATAACATTTTTTATAATGTTCTCTCGCAAATTCTAATGAAAGATCCAGCAATTTCTTTGCAATACCTGAGCCTCTTGCTTCTTTTAAAGAATACATTTTTTGTAATTCACATACATCTTCAGTTCCTAACAATGGCCCTATCCCACATCCTGCTACTATCTTCCCGTTTTCTTCAACTACCCAATATTTAGATTTTTCACCGCTATAGACTTGGTAAAAACATCCTAAGTTGGGATCAGACCAAGCACAGCCAGGTTTATTAGCCCCAAATTCTATCAAACAAGTTCTTATTAATGATTCTACTTGTTCATTATCTTTTTCCTGTATTTCTCTTATTATCATAAAGCTTTCCCCCACTACTAACGTACTAGTTTAATTTTTATATAATAGGATACAATAAAATTACTTATTTATCAATATTAATTAAGAATGTTCCATTTAATATAACAATTAAAATAAAAATGCTCCTGAAACTTTCATGTTATCTATAATATTTTCCATATCAAAAGAAAAACTGTTCTTCATCCCCTCTATATTACTCCCCTCTATAAAATTCTAATGCATTGAGTATTTTATCTGCTGCTTTATTATATTTTTTTATTCTTTCATAGTCCTTTTGGGAAGGATTTTCGATTCTTGATAGATTCATATTGTCTTTTAAATCAACTAGCTTTATCTCGCATGCTAACCTATTAGTAATTATTCTTTCTATAAACTCATCGTATGTTTCATTATGCCGTCTTGTTAAAGCATCCAGTGCAGATAATATTTCTTCTGAAAAGCCTTCATTTTTTAAATAATCTATTGTAATATCAGTATCTTCTATTACATCATGAAGCACTGCACATATCATTTCTTCTTGGCTTCTCTTTGAAATCATTAATCTTAGAGGATGAAGAATATATGGTTTACCGCCTTTATCCACCTGACCTTCATGAGCTTTTGCTGCTATACATATAGCTTTTTCCAACATATCTTCATCTCCTTTTACTAGTCAAATTATATTTTCAGTAAATTTAAAATATTCTTTGTGAACTTATAATCGAGTCAACTCTATGGATACTGTACCTTTTGGGGACATAACATTCAACTTCTTCGGTATAAACACCAAAGGCATCTTATGGACATTGTACCTTTTAAGGACATAACCTCTAAAAGCATCAGAAACAATATCTGAAATAGATTTTATTCTACATTAACCGTAAAAAAACTGCTATAAAATTAATATCCAAAGCAGTTTTTTATACTGTAATAATATATAGAAAGTTATATTCGCCTTTAAATTAGAATATCATTTCATAATATCTCTTTACACTTGCTTCTAATTCTAGTAAATCTAAATTTCTTCCTACTCTTATGCTTTCCTTGCCTTCTATATAAAGTAGAAATATTGGTACAGAAAATACATTATATTTTGCTGCTAAATCTAAATGCTTTTCTGCATTTACTTCTCCACTCTTAATTTCAGGAAATTTTTTTAAAATATCTTCAATCTTAGTTTTAATGACTTCACACGCCCCACAAGCTCCTCCTGTAAAATATATCGCGCTCATTCTTTTGTCTTTTATTAAATCTAATAGTTCCTTATCATTATTCAAATTGTCCAACTTAATTTACCTCACTATATTGCTCTTCTATCATCATATTTAATGTCATAACTTTATCCTCACCTAATATTTGATTTGCAGCATTATATAAATATTTATCTTCTGTCACTAATATAAGACTATCATCTGAATGACACGCATATAAAAGTAACAAATCATTCTGTGATAATTTATTTATACTATTTAAATATATATTACCACTTTTAGAATACTTTATATTTAATTTTGATGAAAATTCTTCGAGATTATTCTTATTTATTTCTATAATTGAAAATAGCAATTTACAGAATCTTTCTGATAGTACTTGTTGACCTTTGTATTCTTTCCTTTCCTTGACAACAAGCTCTTCACTCACTTCTTTTAAAATTATTATTTTCTCATCTTCTATGAGTTTATTAATAATCGAAGGATACTGTTTCCAGAGCCCTATTACAACATTAGTATCCAATAAATACTTGTTCATAATTATCCCTCCCGCAATTGCTATATTATTATCCTTAATCTATTTATATATTTATTATACTCCGTATTATTTTTTTATTAATTATTATAATCTTAGTTTTCTCATCTATCATAAATTCATTCTTTTAATTATATAAGTTTTTCTCTCAGACATATGAAGGGCTTTAGACATAATTTTTATTGTTTTATTTTTATTGTATTCTCCTCACCTACTTACATGTGACTCTTGCAAAATAGTAATTTTCAAGTGGCAAACCTATTAGTGATATAGCCCCCAATAATAAATAAAGTCGTGCATTTATATTGCTACATGCACGACTTTATTTATTAAATTTCAATCAGTATATATAATTTTTCACGTTATCCTTTGTTACTTTTTCAAATGGAACCCATATATGCTTACCGTCCTGCGCAAAATTTTCCATATTAGATAACTTACCATTTGATCCTAGTTGAATAGCTGCCTGAACAGCATTTTTACTTTGGTCTTTCGCAGACTGATAAACAGTAAATTGTAAACCTCCATCTACAATAGCCTTGCATCCATCTGATGTAGCATCAATTCCCACAATTGGAATTAATGAAGTATCGATTTATTTTCTTTAAATAAATCCATCACTCCAAGTGCCATTTCATCATTATTGGCAATTACACAGTCAAATTTTCTACCTGTAGACAGGAATATATTAAACAGCTCCTTAGCTTTTGCCCTGCTCCAATCTGCATTATCCTCAAAAACATAATCAGCATCTATTCCTTTTTCCTTGAAAGTTTCTTTTACTGCCTTCGTACGCTCTTTAGTAGCTGCATGGTTCTTCTCACCTTTTAATAAAACCACTTTAATATTATTTTTATTTTTAAAATAATCTGCAATATATTCAGCTTGATATTGCTCTTCCACCTTTTCATCTGAAGCTACTCTGCAATTTTTAATTAAATAACTTTTATGTATTTATACTTTCTCACATAATGTTTTAATTGCATACATTAATAAGAAGGCTAATCCGATTCCAAATGAAACTCCTGTAATTAGCCTTCTAATATTAGTTGATTTCTTAATTTTAAATAATTGTAGTAAACCATCACAAATCATAATTAAAATCAATACTCCACAGATCTTTAAACTAATCTTTGCTTTGACTACAAACAAAATCACTGCAATTATATACCCCAAATAAATTCCAGTACACCTTGCACACACTGGAAATTGAAATCCCCTAAAACTGAAACTCCTTTCATACATTTGATGACAACCACTAAGTGCACCAGCCTTCATAAGAAGTATCCAGAACTTTGTTTTCTTATCCGTTACATTATTTAAATCTTGCCCCACAATCTGCACACACCCTATACGTATTTGTCTTAGTTTTAGTTTTTCCCATGCCGAGCATTCCACATAGCAATCCAATAGGACCTAAACATATATATCCTAAGCAGCCTTTTCCTGCACCAAAGCCTTTCGTAGTTTCCGTAATATCACTTACTACTTTGACATTTAAACTCCCACATCTAGGACATCCAACATTTACATTATTCATTCTCTGTATCCCCCATAACAATAAAACTACCATAATTATACTACTGAGAAATATTACATTGCAATAATTCTCCAAATTCTAATTCATTTTACATATTCACGGTAAGGCATACGTAAAATTCTATTCTCATCAAATTTGTATTTTGTACCTTCGAGAGGATCTTTTCCCTTAACTAAGTTCATGCCTACAGAATATATTGCTTGAGCTTCTGCACTTGCATCTTGAATAACTGTCCCTGTCATAAATCCTTTATCTACTAATTCCATAGCTTCTGGAATAGCGTCAATTCCGACTACCAAAACATTTTTATTTTTATCACCTTTATTATACCCATATTTCTGAAGCGCTTTAACAGCGCCTATGGCCATAGCATCATTATTTGCGATAATTGCTTCAACATTATTGCCATATCTTAAAAATAATGAGTCAATGCTCGCTCTAGCACATTCTTCATCCCAATTACAACTTTGTGCTGCAAGTTCCTGGGTTTTTATTCCCGCATCGTTAATTGTTGAAATAGAATACTTCGTTCTATCAATAGTACCAGGATGATCTATTTTTCCCTGAAGCATAATATATTGAAGTATATTATCTTTATTTTTATCTATAGCTCCCTTATTGGCATTCCATGAATCAACAATTATCTTACCTTCTAGAACTCCAGATTGCTCTGTATCAGTTCCAAGAAAAACAATACTCTTGTAAGGGGTAATAAAATTTAATATATCTTTATTAGGTGTTCCATCTAAAATTAATGGTATATTATTTTTTTCAATTTTATTAATTACATCACTTATAGTATCTACCTTTGTATCAACCAGATTTATTACAAACAAATCAAAATGATCATTAATAGCTTCGTAAATACTTTCGTTTTGTATAACCTGATTTCCTTTTCCATCAAAAAAAGTGAACTCAACCTTGCCCTTATTTTCTTTCTGAATCTCCTCTAAGTTCTTTCTAACCTCAATGTTATATTGATCATCTTCTCTAGATTGAAACATAGCTACTTTTACTGGAATTATTGAAGCCCCATTTAAATTTATTGCTAAACTTTTAGAAATACTACCTACTAGCATAATTATTATTACAAATGAAATTGTAGTAAATATAACTATCTTTTTAAATACACTCATTTCAAGACCCTCCTATATTGGTTATAATCATAGATTGTCTTTTAATAAGAGTTTTATTCTGCATATAAGAGCAATTATATGCAAGTGAATATTATTTATTTTTTATTCTCCTAAAATACTAAACCAAGCTAATTAATGTGTTCAAAAAAATTCTTCATGGATTTTACTGAATTATAATTTCCTAAAGAATGAAAAATTTAATGACCACAATTTTGTGGTCATTAAATTTCAGCTTTATGATAATTCAAAAGCTCCAGTATATAATTGATAATACTTACCTTTTTCCTTTATTAGATCATCGTGATTTCCTCTTTCAATAATTCTACCTTGGTCTAATACCATAATTACATCAGAGTTTTTAATTGTTGAAAGTCTATGAGCAATTACAAAAACTGTTCTTCCTTTCATAAGCTTATCCATTCCTTCTTGAACAATTCTTTCTGTTCTCGTATCGATGCTTGAAGTTGCTTCATCCAAAATCAAAACTGGTGGATCAGCTATTGCTGCTCTAGCAATTGTTAGTAGCTGCCTTTGACCTTGTGAAAGACTTCCTCCATCTCCTGTAAGAACTGTATCATAACCATTTGGAAGATGTCTTATAAATGTATCTGCATTTGCAAGTTTTGCTGCTGCAACTACTTCTTCATCTGTAGCATCTAATTTACCATATCTAATATTATCTGCTACCGTTCCAGTGAAAAGATGTGCATCTTGAAGCACTATTCCAAGAGATCTTCTTAAGTCATCCTTTTTAATCTTATTTATATTAATGCCATCATATCTTATCTTTCCATCTTGAATATCATAGAAGCGGTTTATTAAATTAGTAATAGTGGTTTTACCTGCTCCTGTAGCACCTACAAAGGCTATTTTTTGTCCTTGTTTAGCATAGAGCTTTATATTATGCAATATTATCTTTTCATCATTATATCCAAAGTCCACATCATCAAATACTACTTCACCGAGAAGCTTTGTATACGTAATAGTTCCATCTTCATGAGGATGTTTCCATGCCCAAATTCCAGTACGCTCTTTGCACTCCTCTAATTCCCCATTTTCATTTTCCTTAGCATTTACCAAAGTAACATAACCTTCATCTGTTTCTTTCTTTTCATCAAGAAGCTTGAATATACGTTCTGCCCCCGCAAGTGCCATAATAACAAAATTGAATTGTTGAGCCATTTGATTAATTGTTTGACTAAAGTTTCTTGTTAATTGCAAAAATGCTGCAAGTCCACCAAGTGTAAATCCACCAAATGCACCAATAGCTAGAACTGATCCAAGGATAGCGACAGCTACATAATTTATATATCCAATGTTACCCATAATAGGCATTAAGACATTAGCATATTTATTTGCATTATTTGCACTATTAAAGAGCATGTCATTTAATCTATCAAAGTTAGCTTTTGCTTCTTCTTCATGGCAAAAGACTTTTACAACCTTTTGTCCCTCCATCATCTCTTCTATATATCCATTTACTGCACCTATATCTTTTTGTTGCAGACCAAAATATTTTCCACTCTTTGCACCAATAATTTTAGTAACTCTAAACATCAATAATATAATTATAATTTCAACGCCTGTTAAAGGAATACTTAAATATATCATTGAAGCAAATATACTGACAACAGTTATGATAGCTGATAATAATTGTGGTATTCCTTGGCTTATCATTTGCCTTAAAGCATCTGTATCATTTGTATATAAACTCATTAAATCCCCATGAGCATGTGTATCGAAGAACTTTATTGGTAAATTCTCCATATGAGCAAACATATCATCTCTTATTCTTTTTAGTGATCCTTGAGAGATTACAATCATTATACGACTATATATATAAGTTGATATAACCCCAACATAATAAATTACTGCCATGGTAATTATCATTTTAAGAAGCGAGCCAAAATCTGATTCTGGTTTATTTAAGAGTGGTGTTATATAATCATCAATTAAGTTTCTTAAAAATAACGTTCCAATAACATTGGCAAGGGAACTTATAATAATAGTTACTAGTACCATGAAAAATAAAAACTTATATTCCTTAAGTATATACACTAATAATCTTTTTAGTATCTTCAAGGAATTTTTATCGGCTTTTACAGGAGCACGTCCGCCACGTCCCATCATTCTAGGAGTTCTATTGCTACCACTATCTTTACTCATTGTCGCTCGCCCCTTTCATTTGAGATTCGTAAACTTCACTATATATTTCATTTGATTTTAGTAATTCTTCATGAGTTCCAAATCCATCTATTTTCCCATCATTTAATACAACAATTTTATCTGCATCTTGAACTGAAGAAATACGCTGAGCAATAATTATCTTTGTAGTATTTGGTATTGTTTCCTTAAATGCTTTCCTTATTAAAGCATCAGTTTTAGTGTCTACAGCACTTGTTGAATCATCTAAAATTAATATTTTAGGCTTTTTAAGTAGTGCCCTTGCAATACATAATCTTTGCTTTTGTCCTCCAGATACATTTGTTCCGCCTTGTTCTATAAAAGTGTCATACTTATTGGGAAGACTTTCTACAAATTCATCTGCCTGTGCTTGCTTACATGCATCTATTAACTCTTCATCAGAGGCATCTTTATTTCCCCATCTTAAATTCTCTTTTATTGTTCCAGAAAATAAAACATTCTTTTGTAATACCATAGAAACCTCATCTCTAAGTGTTTCTATATCATATTTTCGAACATCAACTCCTCCGACCTCAACACTACCATTTGTAGCATCATACAATCTTGGAATAAGCTGAACAAGAGTAGTTTTTGAACTTCCTGTTCCTCCTATAATTCCAATAGTCTCACCAGAATTAATTTTCAAATTGATATTTTCTAAAACAAGGTTGTCCTTATTTTTGTTATAGGAAAAGCCAACATTATTAAAAGTTATAGATCCATCTTTTACTTCATAAACTGGATTTTCATCATTTGCCAAATCACTTTTTTCATTTAAAACTTCTGTAATTCTTTCAGCTGATGATTTAGACATAATTACCATTACAAATACCATCGAAAGGAACATTAAACTCATTAATATATTAAGAGTATAAGTAAATAAACTCATCAATTCTCCAGTTGACATAGTATTTGAAACAATCATTTTTGCACCAAGCCAAGATAAAAGCAAAATACATGTATAAACTGTAAATTGCATTGCTGGAGCATTAACTATGATTAGTTTTTCAGCTCTTATAAAATATTTGTATAAAGTTTTAGAAGCTTTATAAAACTTGCTTGTTTCATGATCTTCTCTTACATAAGCCTTCACTGCTCTAATTCCAGTTAAATTTTCTTGTACACTGGCATTCAAATCATCATACTTTTTAAAAACTTCAACAAAATATGGGTGCACTGTAGTCATAATGAAATATAATATAACTCCAAGAAAAACTATAGCACCTATAAATATCATAGATAATTTTGCATTAATATAAAAACACATTGTTGTAGCGGATATAAGCATAAATGGAGCCCTTACAGCCATTCTTATTATCATTTGGAATGCATTTTGAACATTTGTTACATCTGTAGTCAATCTTGTTACAAGTCCAGCTGTAGAATATTTATCTATATTTGAGAAAGAAAAGTTTTGTATATTATAATACATTCCCTTTCTCAAGTTCCTAGCAAATCCTGATGAAGCTTTAGATGCATGTACACCACCCAAGACTCCAAAAGTAAGAGATAAAAATGATGTTATTATCATTGCTCCACCAACAATACTTACATATTTCACATCACCTTTTCCTACTCCATTGTCAATAATCCATGCCATTAAAAGTGGAATAATTGTTTCCATAACTACTTCTAATGCTACATATAGAGGAGTTAGAATACTATCTCTTTTAAATTCTGCTACAAAACCTGCTAATTTTTTTATCATAATTTTCCTCCTTCTTTGTTAGGTTTCTAACTAATAGCTCAAAAAAAATTGCATAGCACATGAAAATAAATAACAAGTCCAAAGTTGCCATGGATATTTTTCATCAGGCAAGGAGGCAAATTGCCCTCATAGCTGGCCTATTAGTTGAATTTGCCAATGAGCAGAGAACCAAAATCTATGATTTTGTGTGACTCGCTTACTCAGTGAGCGTATGCGAGTCGAGCTTCCTTTATGGTGGAAAATAGGCTGGCAAATGTACTTGTTATTTTTTGAATGTGCTTTAATCTGCAATTTTCTTAGCTAATCTATCAATTAAAGAAACTAATATATTGAATTCATCCTCATTTAACTCATCTCTTAATGATTTTTCAACTCTAAGGATAAACTCATATACATTTCTTTGAATCCCCATTCCTTTTTCTGTCAATACTATTTTTTTCAGACGTGCATCTTCTGATACACTTATTCTCTTAATATGCCCATTCTTCTCCATCAATTGAAGTACGCTTGTCACTGAGGAACGTCTAATATCAAGTTCCTCTTCTATATCTTTCTGAAAAATGTCTTTTTTATCTGATTTATGATATATGAAGCCAAGAATCCTAGCTTGAACTCCAGTCACACCATATTGTGAAGCTTCCTTATCTATTCTTCTATGCAATCTCCTAGATAACATACTCAATTTTTTCCCAATGTGTACCTCTTTATCCATACTTATACTCCCATCAGTTTGTTAGATTTCTAACATATATTATTTTAGTTTCACTTTTTAAATTTGTCAAGGTAATATAGTTTTATTTTAAAAATAATATTTTTCAACTCTTAGAACTAGTTTCTTTGTATTTATTGTCAATTCTTTATATAGTATTTTCTATTTTCATTTGATGAATCAAAATCTCCAATAACAACTTGAAGCCTTTCATTACTGTATTTATACTCTTGCTTAAGATCTATTATTTTTTTGAATATAGAAACTCAATTTCAACATATGTATATTAAATTTACTATCTCTGTAACATACCTAAACCGTAATCATAAAATGAATGAGACAGGCTTTACTGCCATAGCAAAAATACAAGGAGATTCTCAATGTATAACGATGATTTTTTTTACTGCCCGTATTGTATGCAGAAAAACACTTGTCCATTTTTTGATGAACAAATGAAAAATTTCAGCGATAATGATGAAATATCAAGATTTGATAGATACGAAGATTCTTATGAATTTCAAGATTCAAACTTATTGACTAAAGAAATTCACTCAGACTCTTATAGAGCTTCTGACCAAGAAGTTAATAGAATATTAAGATTAATGCGTAATCAAATGCCTCAGCTTTTCTCACTACTCCAAGGAGTTGGCGATAACTATTTTAGAACCGCTATTGCTTTCACTTTAGATAATGCTCAAACATATCCGGGAAATATAAATCAAAGTGTAAATAGAATTTTTAATGACTTTAGAAGAAGAAATAATTCAATTTTTCTTTCTCTTCGTTCTCTAGGTGTTCCTAACAACGTTATTAATCTCACTTTTAGATCTATAATTGAATTTACTCTTAGAAACATTAAACCTTCACCAGCTCCTGGTCCAAATCCTACTCCATCGCCTAGTAGTGGTTGGAGTAAATGGGAAGATCTTGGCGGAGTTTTAAAATATTCTCCTGGAGTTTCTTCTTGGTCTGCAAACAGGCTTGATGTATTTGTAACTGGATCCGATAATGCTCTCTACCACAAATGGTGGGACGGCTCTCGCTGGAGTGATTTCGAAAACCTTGGTGGTCTTCTAACTTCTTCTCCTGCAGCTGTTTCTTGGGGAAATAATAGGATCGATGTATTTGGTAAAGGTTCAAATAACGCAATGTACCATAAGTGGTGGGATGGCTCTCGTTGGAGTGATTTTGAAAATCTTGGTGGAGTCTTAACATCTGCACCTGCTGCTTCTTCCTGGGCCGCAAATAGAATAGATACATTTGTCCGTGGAACAGATAATGCTCTTTATCACAAATGGTGGGACGGCTCTCGCTGGAGCGACTTTGAAAACCTTGGTGGCGTTCTAACTTCTGGCCCTGCAGCTGTTTCTTGGGGAAATAATAGAATTGATGTATTTGTTCGTGGACAAGGTAATCGTCTATATCATAAATGGTGGGATGGTTCTCGTTGGAATGACTTTGAAGATCTTGGTGGAAATTTAGCATCTGCCCCTGCTGTATCTTCTCGAGCTTCTAATAGGCTAGAGGTATTTGCACGAAATCAAAGTAACCAATTAATCACGAAAACATGGAACGGTTCGCGCTGGAGCGATTGGCAAACAATCGGTGGTTCCTTCACTTTAGATCCTGCAGCTGTTTCTTGGAGCTCTAATAGAACCGATGTATTTGCAAAAAGTTCAAAAGATTCTCTATTGCATATTTGGAAAGATTAGTTCGTATAAAATAATAAAAAATGCTTAGTCTTTATATACTAAGCATTTTTTATTTTCTATGAATTACCAATAAAGGTAATAATCCGATTTCAATTAACCGGTTTTATTAAATAGCAACTCCCAAGAATACATTTAACTTCTTTTTTTATTGCTGCTACAGCTACCCCTACTTCTTCTGAATTCGAGTAATCATTGAGCTCACCATAAATTCCTGCAATTGAAAGAGAAGTAAGTGGAAATATACCATTTTTTCCATATCTGTCTGTCGCCGTGATATATCTATTACTTCTATCTTTTTCATTAAAAAAATTCAAAATCCCATCATTAAACTTCTTTATAATTTTTTCACACACTTCTTCACATTCTTCAATTGGATTTTCTAAAATACTTACAAAATCATCTCCTCCTATATGTCCAATGAATCCATTATAAGGGAAAAGTGATTTTATTTCAGATTGTATTAATTGAGATGTATATTTAAGAATCCTATCTCCATTTTCAAATCCGTACGTATCATTATAAACTTTAAAATTATCTAGATCTAGATAAAGAATACAACATTTGCGTTTTGTTTTAATTATATTCATTATATTATTTTGTATAGCGGTATTACCTGGTAGCTCAGTAAGGGGATTAAGTTGTCTCGCGTAGTTACATTCTAGCATTGTAGTATAATTTAACAAAGATCTTATTGTAACCATTCCACAGTATTTATTATTGTTAGTTACGATAATATAATCATATATATTTTGTGTTTTCCTAGACATTGCTAGCCTTGAAACTTCTGTTACTGGTGTGTTGTAATCTACAACTAAAGGATTTGTATCCATAACTAAAGAAACAGGACGTTTTGTAAAAATTGCAACACCATATTTTGTAGCAAGCGCTGAGTCTAACGTATGTTTCATAATAAGACCTAATGGTACATCATTATTTACTATACAGGCTCCAGTAATATCGTTAGAATCAAAATATTCTTTAATATCACCACAATAAGTTTTAGGCCCAAATGGACTATCATGTCTAACAATTTCGCCTATACAGCTTGACTGATAGTTATAATACACATTATCCTTGAATTTATTACACCTTACAATTAAATCTCTAATCTGATTAGGTATATCTAGAAAAGTTCCTGCTGGACGACTTAGTAAGAAACCTTGTCCTGCATAGACGCCTAAGTTTACTAATGTTCTCAATTCTTCTTCTGTTTCTATTCCCTCAGCAATAAGCTTCATATTTGTTGCTTCCGATAGCTTAACAAAGCATTCTACTAATGATTGTTTAAACGAATCTTCATTTATATTTCTAATTAGATCCATGTCAATTTTTACATAATGTGGCTTTGTTTCATTAAGCATCTTAAGCCCAGAATATCCTGAACCAGTATCATCAATCGCAATTTTATATCCTTGATCTACATAATTGCTAAGAGCCTGTTTAAATCCTTTGTAATCTTCTATACACGTCTTTTCCGTAATCTCAAATATTATACAATCAGGTGACATGTTATGTTCTGCAAGAAATTCTTTAGTAAAACCCTTCTTAAATTTTTCATCTTTAAAAATATGGGGATCTACATTTATAAAAAGATATTTATTTTTTTCAATATTTGTAGCTCTTTTAATAGCTTTTATTCTACATAATTGTTCTAACTCCCATGTTTTATTATAAACCTGAGCAGCGTTAAATAACTTATCTGGATTTTGCAATGGTGAGTCTATCGGCCCTCTGCTTAACGCCTCATACCCTATGATTTCCCCATCTAAAAGTGAAACAATGGGTTGATAAACTGTAGTTATATTTTTACTATTTAATATATTTTCCAACTCCTCTGCCTCATTATATTTTAAATTATCAACTAATGAATTTAACATATTATAATCTCCCCATATTTCTGCTTATTAGCTATTATAGTAGCTCTTGTAAATATAGTTGAAATATAACATAATCTTATTAAAAGTATTTATAATTTTTGTTAAGTTAATGTAAAAACGTTTATCTAGTCAAAACCAAATTTATTACATAAATTGGAATTAACATATTTTGCTTCCATAAACTATGATATAATTATTGTAAAGACAATTCTAAGGAGGCATCTTCATGACAAAGGTTAATAAATTACCTACGACAAAACTGTGGAATCCGAAATCATTTATTATATTTTCCGTATTTTTCTCATTTCTACCAGCTGGGATCATGTCTGCTTTGAATTATGGACGATCTGGAAGTCAAAAAAAGAAGTGGATATTTCTTTTAACGAGTATCTTAGTGTTTATAGCACTTATTGCACTGCTGCCTATATTATCAATTAATACTTCTATCATATTTTTCAGTATTAATATAGCTTTAGGAATAATTCTTATGTTCACACAGTTAAAGCTGTATAATGAACATATTCAAAATGGAGGGCAAAGTGCTTCGTATTTATTTCCTATAATCATAGGGCTTTTGATTTTTTCTTTGTCTGCTGCTTCAATTCTATACTCAATTTACGTACCAAAAAATGCTCTTGATTATGGCGAAAATCACTTATTTTATACTAATAAGATAACAGAGTCCCAAGCGAAAAAACTTGGAGATTATTTAAATTCAGAAGGATACTTCACTCCTAGTTCAAAAGTGGACGTTAAGATTGATAAACAAGATACACTCTATATTTTATCTCTCGTTGTAGAAGGTGACTATAAAAGTGATACAAGCTATGTAGAACCTATGAAAGCAATATCAAAAGAGATTTCTAAAAATGTTTTTGAAAACAATAAGGTTAGAATAGATTTATGCAATGATAGATTCAGAGTTCTTAATTCCATCAGTGTAGACTAAGCTTTTCAGTAATCTATCTTTAAATTTTATTATGTTTTTATTCTAAATTTCAGCAATAAGAAGACTAGCGTTTATTTGCTAGTCTTCTTTCATATTTATATAATTAAATGAGATTATTGTATGATATTTCATTTCTTCTTGAATATACAAAGTAAATCTCCTCTTTCTCTTAAGAATTTATACATTTCAAAACATAGGCTGGTGGTAAGTTAAAGATAACTCTTTCTATATTTATCTTTTTAAAATATCCAGTAATAAATTCTTTTTTCAAAAGAGTATATTGAAATGTTATAAATAATCCATTTCTTTTTAATATATTTCTAGTTTGTCTTAAAATTTTATTTGAAACATCTTTAGGAAGACTAGCAAAAGGCAGCCCCGATACAACATAATCTACTCTGCTAAGATTATATTTTGCTAAATGTTTGTCTACATTTTCAGCAGAATCATTTATTATTATAATATCATCTTCTCCTTTATATTTCTCTTCTAATTGTCTGCAAAATTCTTCATTATATTCAAATAACATTAATAATGTCTCTCTCTTTTTTCTTTTTACAAGCTTGTCCGTAAAAACCCCAGTCCCTGGCCCGTACTCAATTATAACCTCAGAATTTTTAAAATCTATGTCTCCTACCATTTTCTCTGCAAGTTTCTCTGAACTAGGTGCTACAGCCCCTATAGTTCTAGGTGATTTAAAATATTCAATTAAAAATTTTACTAGCTTCATATTGAAAGCCTCCTTGAATTCTTCTCTTTTAGTTAAATCATAGAATTAGTATAAATCTTAAATATTAAAATCTATTTAGTAAAATCTTAAGAATCTTTAAATTTTGTTTTAAATATAAAGAAAGAAGGTATACACTTTAACCCTCTTTTAGACTTTATTTTATATATAATGTGCTTTAACATTGATTTTTGTTCTTTTTAATTAAAATTATTTCTTACTGTATTAATCATCTTCTCCTTATTTTCCTCTAGTTGAACTAATCTATTTACATTAGCCCCAGATGGATGTGGAAAGCCTCTTAATATTTGCTTTTCGTTTATAATTTTATTTTCACATAGCTTGTATAATACTTCCTCTACTGACCTGCCTAATGGTACTATAAGAATTTTATCTAAATTATTTAATGCTTTTAATTCATAAATAAAATTTTCATAAATATATTTCATCAAAAATTCATTCTTAATAAGTTTTGGAGTGTGACCTGAATAGTTTTTTCCTTTTACAAAGACTGCATAAGGTATTAATGAAAATGTGTGCAATAAATGATCTTTTTCTTCAAACAATTGGCTGCAATTATCTATTTTTAGACTCTTATTAAGCTCTATTTTATCTAACATATCAATTAAGTTTTTTCTAAGACTACCGCTAAACCTTCCTGCTTTCTTACATTTATACTGAATTTCTTTAATATTATCAGAGTTCTCTAACTCTCTTCTTGCAGTAGCAATGGCCGTACTCATTTGCTGAAATCCTGGAGTTATGCCAACAATAAATACCCTTGCGTCTAAATTTATGTATTCATTATGAGGCGAATAATATATTTCAAGATCTTCTTTCTTATCAATTAAAAAATCTTTTATCAATAGTTCATTCTTATTGTATTTCTCTTTTACTGGCAATTTTTTAATTTTATCTCTATAATCATATAATGTTTTTTTCATAATCAGCCTCTAACTTCTACATTTATTTTACTACTTTATATTATCTGCAAATTAAAAAATATTATTAATATATCCTTCACTAATAATTATAAATTTAATGGAAATTTTTTTAATAGAATATAAAAAAGATAGAAGCTTCATAATAAAGCTACTATCTTTATATTCTTCTTAACTATTAGCTAATTTTGCAATCCTCTCATTTGAGCTTTTTGTAAATACTCCACCATGATAACAGATGACTGTTTCTATATCATATTTTGTGAGCTTCTTAAGAGATTCCATTGCTTGCTTCATATCAAATGTATATTCTGGATTAGGACCAATTAATTCATTATTTACAACATTCATTGCGTCTCCAGTTACCAATGCCTTATACTTTCTTAGATAGAGACAAATATGTCCCGGAGTATGTCCTGGGGTATAAATCACCTCTATTCCTCCACAATAAGAAAGTTCCTCTTCATCTTTAACAATCCTATTAACTTTTGTTTTAAGTTGCTTTATGGTTTCTTTCATAGAATCTGGCATTGAACTCAAACGCTCAGGAGTAATTTTTATACCGATTTTATCTCCCTCAATATAAGGTCTTTCTCCACTATGTGCTAACACTTCTATTTCACTTTTAGAATTTTTAACAATACTTGATAAGCTGCCCATATGATCTAAATCGTGATGAGTAATAATTATTTTATTAATTCTGTCAAATGATACACCTGCTTTTTCCACTTCTTCGCGAATATTTTCTATTTGTCCAGGTAATCCTGCATCTATTAAAATAACATTTTTATCATCCCAAATTAGTGTAGCATTCATTCTTCTTTCTTCGTTCCCTAATTCAAGTATATCTAATCCTTCTGCAATTTTCATTTTTCTTCCTCCTAATTAAAATTTACTCCTCAATTAATTTTCCCATTTGACTAATAACCATTTTGTAATACTCACCTTTTTCATTCATAAGACTTTTGTGGTTTCCACTTTCTAATATTTTTCCACCACCAATTACCATAATGCGATCTGCATCTCTAATAGTCGATAATCTGTGTGCTATTAAAAAGCTAGTACGGTTTTTCATTAATCTTAATAATGCATGTTGAATATCTTTTTCGGTCTTTGTATCTACACTGCTAGTTGCTTCGTCCAAAATTAAAATCGGGCTATCACACAGAACTGCTCTAGCAATAGACATTAATTGGCGCTGCCCTTGACTTAAGTTATCTGTAGCTCCAGAAACCAATGTTTGATAACCTTTAGGAAGTTTATCAATAAATTCATGAGCATGAGCTATTTTAGCAGCATTTACAACCTGTTCATCTGTTGCATCTTTTTTAGAATAACGAATATTATCCATAATCGTTCCAGTGAAAAGACAAGTATCTTGAAGCACAACAGAGAAGCATTTCCTAAGACTATTTCTTTTTATATTCGTAATAGGCTCATCATCAATGAATATATTTCCACTGTCTGCATCATAAAATCGAGTAAGAAGATTCACAATAGTAGTTTTTCCTGCTCCAGTCTCTCCTACTAGCGCAACTGTTTCTCCTGCTTTAACTTTAAAACTCACATTCTTTAATATAGGTATAGACTTATCATATGAAAAATATACATTTTCAAAGGTTACATCACCATTTGGTTGCTTTATCTCAATTGCATCTTTAAAATCTTCACTTTCTTCTTCATTATCTAAAATCTCAAAAACACGTTCTGCCCCAGCAAGTGCTGATTGAATTGTATTAAACATACCTGCTACAGAATTTAATGGCTGTGAAAATTGTTTTGAATAGCTTAAAAAACTAACTACAGTTCCAACAGCTACCCCATACCCTACGGATAGCATACCACCAACAATTGCAACAACTGCAAAAATAAAGTTATTAATAACATTCATAAGAGGCATCATATACCCAGACCATATTTGCGCTTTATTACTGCTTTCATATAGATTTTCGTTTATCTCTTCAAATTGCTTTAGGACATCCTCCTGTTTATTAAAAGCCTTTACCATCTTTAGTCCTAATATATTTTCCTCAATTACGCCATTAAGTGAGCCTAAATTTCTTTGCTGAGCTAGGAAATATTTTCGGCTATGCGTTGCAATTACACGTGTTAAAAGTATAACTAGAGGTATACATAATAAAACAACTAGTGTAAGGGGAACATTTAACACTATCATAACCATAAAAGATCCAACTAAAGTTAAAATACTTGATATTAACTGTGTAGTTGTTTGTGCAATTGTAGAGCTAATATTGTCTACATCATTTGTGATTCTACTCATTGTATCTCCATGGGAACGTGTATCATAAAATTTCAAAGGAAGCCTCTGCATCTTTTCAAAAAACTCTGCACGTATTACAAAAACAAGTTTTTGTGAAACTTTAAGCATAATAACACCATTTATCCATGAAATAAGACAATTAACTCCATACAAAACTGCAATTATAGTTAAAAATAATATAAGAGTCGATTTATCTACAGTTCTTGTTGCTATTCTAAATGTATCAAAAGTCTTTCCTACAAAATAAGGAATCCCAACAGAAATTGCTGATGAAAAAGCTGTAAAAATCATAGCTAGAAAGATCGTCTTAGCAAAACGCATGTATATTTTAATAATACGCACTAATGTGCCTCTAGCATTTTTAGCTTTTTGTGTAGGTGCAAAGCGATTTCCGCCTCCACCCACACGTCTCCCACTAATAGAAGGTACTTTTACTTCAGTTTTAGAAAATTGTTGTGTCATAATATCCTATACCTCCTTGCTGCTCTCTATTTGCGTTTTATAAATATCTCTATATACTTCACAGCTTTGCATTAATTCATCATGAGTTCCATATCCAACCTTAGATCCATTATCCATAACCAAAATTCTGTCTGCAAACATCGCTGTTCCACAACGTTGAGTGATTGTAATCACAGTTTGATTACTTGTTTTTGAACCTAAGTTTTCTCTAACCTTTGCTTCTGTTACTGAATCTAATGCACTTGTTGCATCATCTAATATAATTACAGACGAATCCCTAAGTATTCCACGAGCTATAGAAATACGTTGCTTTTGACCACCCGAAAGATTAACTCCAGCGCTCCCTAACATACTTTCATATCCATCTTTCATATTATTTATAAAACCTGCTTGTGCCTTTTCAGAAGCCTCATGAACCATCACATTACTTGCTTCCCTTTTACCCCATCTAATATTTTCAGCAACAGAACCAGAAAAAAGCATTGGTTTTTGCGGCACTATAGCGATACTATTTCGTACAGAATCAACATTTAATTCTTTAACATCGTAGCCGTCAATTAAAATTTTTCCCTTGTTCACATCGTAAAATCGCAAAAGAAGCCATGCAATAGTAGATTTTCCGCTGCCTGTTGGACCAATTATAGCTAAACTTTGTCCACTTCTAATAGAAAATGATAGATTATTTAAAGCAGGTATGCCACTACCATTTGGATATGCAAATGTAACATCTCTAAATTCAATATTACCATTTAATTCTTTCATTTCGCCATCATGAGAAAAATCTCCATCACAATCAACTATTTCTTTAATACGAGCAGTAGACGCCTTGGTTCTTACAAATGTATTGAATATATTTGTTATCATGATTAATGAGGTAAGAATTTGTGCCATATAAATTATAAACGCTGATATATCTCCTGGATTTGCAAGATTTGCTGAAAAGAGACTGCTACCTGCTGAAATTACAATTATTGTTCCAATTCCAACAGTAAGAGTTATAAGTGGTGACACAAATGTAATAACACTTTGAGATGATATTCCTTTTTCCATTAAGTTTGTATTTTCATTTTCAAACTTACTACTTTCCTTATTATATGTTCCAAAGGCCTTGACTAAGCGTACACCTATAAGATATTCCTGAACAACTGAATTTACTTTATCCATAGCCTTTTGTAATTCATAAAAACGTGGATAACTTAGCTTCATACTAATAACAATAAGTATCGACACAATCGCAACAACACCATATATAATAAGGCTCAACCTAAAATTAAGCAGTGTTGCAAGCACAATACTACCTATGCATGTAATCGGAGCCTTTAAAAAAATTCTCATAATTCCATTAACGAACAATATAACCTGTGCCGTATCATTTGTCATACGTGTAATTAGAGATCCACTTTCAATCTTATCTGTGCTTAATTCTGAAAAATAAACAATCTTTTCAAATAAGTCATACCTAAGATCTGCTCCCATTCTTTGAGATACCTTACTTGCTAAAATATTTCTTGTAACTGCGAAAGCAGCTCCAATTGCAGTTACTATAAGCATAAGCATTCCCCAGTAATAAACTTTAGAAAGTGATCCTTGCTCAATTCCCGTATTAATTATGTTAGACATAAGTGTTGGACCAAGCAAATCACAAATTGCTTCAGATGCAACACAAAAAACAGCTATCCCAAATGGAATTTTATACTTATTAAAATATTTACTGTATAAGTTCATATCCTTTATTCCTTTCCTTTGTTTAAATGCTAATTCCCATACCATATTATACATCATTTTTGCATGCAGAATACAATAAATATTTCCAGCTGCTTGTATGCGTTACCTAACAGCTATAATATTTCCTATCAATTATTACTTAAAGTGACTCTCAAATATCAATTCATATTTTTAATTCTTATTATTTCTTTCAGTTATAATCTCTTTCAGTTCATCTCTAGAAATCTTCTCATCATAGTAGTCTAGTTTCATATTTACAAGTTCTAGAAGATCATTATATTTTTTGATTTCTTCCTTAAGTATTTCTTTTTGTTCAAGCATAATATTTCTTCTTTCATCCACTGTATCCTTTCCCTTTGTAGTCAAACTAACATAATTTTTTATATACGCAATTGACATTCCTGTAGCCCTCATGCAGTTAACAAGCTGAATAGATCCCAGATCAACATCTGTGTATATTCTTCTGCCATTATTATCGCGTTGAACAAAAGGCAATAACCCCTCACGCTCATAATATCTTAATGTATACGGTGTTATATTAAATTTTTCAGAGACTTCTTTCATTGAATATTTCATAAGTCACACTCCCAAATATCTCAAAAATTATCTAAATCTATAAGTTCTATTAGCAAAATTCATACACCATAAGATCATTTTATCTAGATAAAATAATCTCTATGCTTAATGAAATATATTACTGAACTCTACTTATAAGACGATAAAATCATCTTTCATTTTTTTATTTATCATTTTCTCTTATTTCAGTTTCATCATATTAGTTATTATAAAAGTTAATATATCTAAAAATCAATACATTAGAAAATAACTAAAAAAATATAAGAAAATTTCCTATTGACTTACACTGCACTCTAACAAATATACTCATCTTATACTACAAGATTGGTGAAAAGAATGTTATTCTTTCATTTCTATTATCTTGTAAATCAAATTATTTTTAAGGAGAAATATATATGAAAAATACTACTCAAACACCAATAAATTCAAAATATAATTTTTTTACAACTGCAAAAGATATTATAGATGGTATAAACTTGAAAGGTAAAATTGCAATTGTTACTGGCGGATATTCTGGAATTGGGATAGAAACAGCAAAAGTTTTAGCTGAAGCTGGTGCAACAGTAATAATTCCTGCTAGAGATATAGAAAAAGCAAAAGGAGCTATGGATAATATTCCAAATATAGAAATTGAACATTTAGACCTTATGGATCCAATGTCTATTGATAGTTTCGCACAAAAGTTTATAAATTCTCAAAGATCTCTTCATATTTTAATAAATAGCGCTGGAATAATGGCACCTCCACTAACAAGGGACAAAAGAGGTTATGAATCTCAATTTGCGACAAATCATCTAGGTCATTTCCAGTTAACAGCACGACTTTGGCCTGCTCTAAAAAATGCTAAAGGTGCTAGAGTTATTTCAGTTTCATCAAGAGCGCAGCGTCTTGGCGGAGTCAATTTTGATGATCCAAACTTTCAAAAAACAGAATATGATAGTTGGAAGGCTTATGCTCAATCAAAATCTGCTAATTCATTATTCGCCGTTGAATTAGACAGACTAGGAAAAACCCATGGTGTTAGGGCTTTCTCAGTTCACCCAGGTTTAATTCCAACTACAAATCTTGGAAGATTCTCTGTTAATGGAAAAACTACTGTACAAGAACTAAAAACTAACACTAGAAAAGATGACACTAATACAAAATCAAATGAATTTAAAACCATTGAACAAGGTGCAGCAACCTCTGTATGGTGTGCTACAAATAGTATTTTAGATGGAATGGGTGGAGTTTACTGTGAAGACTGCAATATCGCTGAGGCTGTTCCTTATGACAGTTTGAAAGATAATGGTGTTCGCCCTTGGGCTATAGATAAAAATCTAGCAAAAAAACTGTGGATACTTAGTGAGGAGCTTACAAATGTTAAATTCATAATTTAAGTTTTCTTAATATAATTTTTAGCATTTAATCAAGTATAATTAATTAGTTTTATCTTCATTAAATATTTACAAAACTAAATCTTCCACGTATTAATAAGTTTACTTTTTTCAATAATAACTATATAACTTATCTTTAAGTTATTTAAATTTTTATTTAGAGTATTTTAATATATTATAAATAATTTTTTAGATTATTATGTTAGGAGTGATTTCAATGAAAAGAGGAAAAACACTAGATGATCAAACACCAAGCGTCTATGATACTGAAAAAATTATTGATATCCATTCATCTGAGGACGATCCATCCCTTGATTCAGAAAAAGTAAGATACGCTAACAGTCATACTTCACGTTCAAAATATACTCATGGTTCAAGCGACGTAAGCCCTGTTAATACAAAAAATCCAGACTCTACAAAAAGAATTCCCACATCAGTTAGATATTCTGATTCTGACATACATAAAGATGATGATGAATTTGACTATCAAGGTGAAATATAAATTATCTATATAAATCAAAACCAACGACAGCATATTTATGTATTGTCGTTGGTTCCATCTTTATTTTTCAAATAATATATGTCTTTTATTCACCATATTTCTTATGGTACTTAACTTGAACTTCTATATTAGGATGCTTTTTGCAAAACTGGCTAATTACAAAGCAGCAACTTGGACAAGGCTCCCATTTGCTATATAAAGTTAAGTTTCCCTCATCTTTCAATACTTTTGCTTCTATCTGTTTATGTATTTCTTCAATTATCTTTTTTTCACTATCATTGATTCTGTCATATCCAATTCCAAACTCACCCAATTTGTTAACTTTATTACTTTTAAAAAATGATTCATCTTTCGTTGGTGCATGACAATAATCCTTTATATTATTACTTCCGCTTATCGCCTTGAATTCTTTATTATCATATATTGCTACTGCAATATTTATAGAATCCTGTAATGTTTTACTTTGATTTATTTTAAATATTGATCTTTCTTCTTCATCGGCTTTCATATACTTATTAATATTCTTTATTAATCGCTGCATTCTCGGTATATTATTACTTAGATGTTGATGATATTCAACAGTGCCTTTTTGTGGTCTTATATAGTGATAATCTATTTGCTTTGGAATTTCTATAGATATTGTTTTAACTTTAGTATTAATATTATAACTTTCTTTTACTCTTTCTTCTTTAATAAGAAGCATTTTCTTCAAAAGCTCAATATCCTTTGAATATAAATAATCATTATCTAATTCTTTTTCCAAAATTTCTAATTTCTCTTTTTCTTTTTCACTTACTATTCTGGATACTCTTTTTTTAACTTCTTTTATGTCAATCAGCATATCTTTAACATCATCTCTAGATACTGCATCTCGCTCATATTCAATCCTATTTATATTTAATATTTTTATTGAATTTATTTTTTTCCATAATCTATCATGTTCATATTCAAATAGTATTATTTTTTTCATGTAATTAATTAAATCACTAACATCATCTGCTCTGTAAGTGGCCTGCTCCTCACCAATACATTTATATAATTCCTCTATGAGACTATTCTCTACTTTAAAAGCCTTGGCAACTTCTATTTTAAATTTCTCTTCATCAAAGTGATTTATTTTATAGCCTTCTTTTTTCAATGCATCTTTAAAATCATTTAAATTATTAATCTTTATTCGTTCTTTTTTTCTTTTATTTGAAATTATGTTTATTTTAGTCATACTTCCCTCTTATGTTTTATGCTTATCTAAATATATTACTGATTTTAACTCTTTAACAATTTAATCATTATATCATAAATTTTAAAATGATTATAATCAAATACCGATACGATTTAAAAATAATCATAAGATTATAAACATAAAAATATCATGTAAAATTTATATGGTATAATAATACTTATCGTGAATTATAATGCAATTAATCATACTTTTGTTATAAACAATTTAGCTTTAATTATAGAAAAAAGTAGCTTAATAATGTACTAAAATAAATAACATAGTAGAAACATATAAAATAAAATATATTAAATCTAATAAATATTTTCAGGAATATAAAGTTCATTAATCTAAAAACATTAATATGGGGTGGCAGTATGTTAAAAAATATATCAATAAAATTAAAGGAGGTAAATTTTGTAGCTCTAACGGGCATCATTATTATTTCAATTATACTATTAACAAATTTTGTAAAGGTTCTAAAATATAGTTATTTTGAACTTATTGATGATGATAAATATATGAACTTATCAAACAATGTAGAATACTTCATCCCTAAAGATAATCAATATGCAGAAATAAACCAAGTAGCAGATAATAGTTATATTAAATTTGAAAAAAACAATTCTAAAAATATCTACTTTCCTGAAGATGTTCAAAAAGTCTGGCTTAAACTAAGATTACAAGGTATACAAGCTAGCACTGATAATATAATGTACATTGATTGTGAATTCATTGAAAATATTCAATTTTATATTCCAACTACTGATGGCAAGTATGTAACTGAAAAGCCTAATGAATACTTTATTTTTCCATATATTAATCTACCTGAAAATATTGATTTTAATAGAGATATCTATATAAATTCAACTTGGGATTCAAATGTATTTAATTTACTTCTAGCAAAAGACAGTAACTTTTATATTATTCAAAACTTGTTAGCATGTTTTTATATCGGTAATTTGGGTGTACTCCTAGGAATGCTTATTATGAATATGATTCTATTCTTTTCATCAAAAGATAAGAAGTATTTATTTCATTCACTTTTTACAGGATCACTGCTTTCACTACTATATTGCTTATCTGGAATGCAAAAGTTAATTCTAGGATTTAATAGTAATAACAGGCTTATAGCATTAGGTGCAATGGCCGCTTCAACCTGGGTTTTATTTATATATTCATACTTAGATATAAAAAAACACATGCCCATATTAAGTAATTTTTTTAAACTTTCAATACTTTTTCTCGTACTTTCTCTCTATATATCTAAAATTATTCCTGACGGATTTACTTATGATATTTTATATTTGCAGATGATCCTAGTAGGATTATATATTCTTATTTCAATATATTCTTATTTTAAATTTGGTATGGGATCTATATATTACTTGGTTGGCATATTTATACTATTTACTGGCTTTATCATATATATTTTAGGTTCTTACGGTTTACTAGAATGGAATATTTTTGCTTTTAGTACATGCTATCCTGCTGCCTCCATTGAAACATTATTATTTACCATCGGAATTATAAAACAAATAAAACATGAAAAAGAAGTTAATACTAAGCTTCAATTAGAAGTTATAACAGATAAACTTACAAATATATATAATAGACGCTATTTTGAAGAAACAGTTGTAAATAAAATTCTTCAACTCGAAAAAGAAAAGAGTCTTGTATCAATGTTGGTTCTTGATATTGATCACTTTAAAAAAGTTAATGATACCTATGGACATAGTACTGGAGACCTAGTTTTATCTGAAACAGCTATGATTATTAAACAGTGCCTTAGAAAAGAAGACATTCTTGTTAGATGGGGTGGAGAAGAATTTGTTGCAGTACTCCCCTTCACAGATTCAAAAGAAAGTACTATAATTGCTGAAACAATAAGATTATCCATAGAAAATCATAAATTCAAATTTGTAAATAAAATAACTGTTAGCATAGGCATAGCCGAAAAAGATGTAGTTGAGGATTTTCATAGCTGGTTTAGGCGTGCTGACAATGCCTTATATAATGCAAAAGAGAATGGTAGAAATACTGTTTGCATTTGTTATACAAATGAAATAAGAAATAATTCCTAGCATCAAAATTACTACGAAACTATAATCATATTTAGAGTTTAAACATTCATCACGTCTAAACTCTTTTATTTTGTTTTATTTTTAGCTTCATATTCTGGCCATACCCTTTTTCCCCATTCATTTATAATTGCTAATGCGGGAAGTAAATCATTACAGTCATCAGTCAAAGAATATTCTACATGCGGTGGAATCTTATTATATTCTGTTCTTTTTATAAGTCCATGTTCTTCTAATGCTTGCAGAGATCGAGTCAGCATAATATTAGTTATACCAGGTATGCTTCTCTTAAGTTCATTATACCTAATGCTCTTTGAACCTGATATCTCCCATATAATAGGTAGCCTCCACTTACCTCCTATAATTTCAAGTGCGTGAAGAACAGGACATGCTTTAGAATACTTGTTTTGTACTTTTTCTGTTTCACCTTTCATAAGTAATCCCCCTTAAAACTAAGGCACAAAAATGTGCGTACTTGTTATTATGTTTCCTATTAAATTATAATATTAACATACCAGACAAATGGTAATATGTAAATAAGTCAAAATGGGAGTGTGGATATTTTGAAAAAGTTATTCTCAGAATTTAGTATTAAAAATATAGAAATAAAAAACCGCATATGTGTACCTCCAATGGTTGTAGGTTTAGCCAAAGATGGATATGTAACATCAGAAAATTTAGACCGTTATAAGGAATTAGCTAAAGGCGGTCCAGGACTTATAATACAAGAAGCTACATGTATTAATAAAGATGGAAGATTATCAGAAAAGCAAATTGGAATTTGGGAAGATAACCAAATTGAAGGATTAAAAAACATAGTTAATGCAGTTCATGAAGAAGGATGTAAAATATTTATTCAAATTCATCATGCTGGAGTTACAGGAATCTCTAAATCTCCTCTATGTCCAAGTCCATATGAATATAAAGGTTTTGCCGGAACAGTTATTGGACGTGAAATGACTAAAGAAGATATAGAATCAATACAAAAAGACTATATTGAAGCTGTAAGAAGAGCTTATGAAGCTGGATATGATGGTGTTGAGCTACACGGATGTCATGGTTACTTAATAAGTCAATTTTTAAATAAGAATGTTAATAAAAGAACTGATGAATATGGCACTAACCCAGAAAGATTTGTACTAGAAATACTAGAAGGAATTAGAAAAGTAACTCCTGAAGAATTTGTTATTGGAATTCGTCTAGGAGGATTTGAACCATCAATAGAAGATGGAGTAAGTTATGCTAAAATATTAGATAAGAGTGGAATAGATTTTCTTGATATTTCTTATGGATTCTTTAATGAACAAGAAATTAATATAAGCAAAAATTATAAGTATTCCAATGCTGTTTATGCTGCTGAGAAGATCAAGCAAGAAGTATCAATTCCAGTATTTGCAGTTAATGGAATTAATTCAGCCGAAATTGCAGAAGAAATATTAAATGAAACAAATGTAGATATCGTTGATATTGGTAAAGGGATTCTTATAAATCCTAATTGGGCAAACCATGCTATGGATGGAAAAGATACTGGAAAATGTTTAAATTGTGCAAAGTGCATGTGGTTTGGTCAATCTGAAGTGTGTCCTGGAAAAGTTATATTCGATAAGAATAATAAATAAAATGTTTTCTAAACTGTAAATTTAATTACAGTAAAAAAGATACAATGCTTATGTATTATATGCATTGTATCTTTTTCGCTACTTTTTGTTTTTAATTATTTTAATGCTGAAATTACTTCTTCGCTTGTTCTAATTCTTCCAATCCTAGGAAGTGAAAGTTCTCTATTTACGATTCCATTTTGCAAATCTATAAGAACTAATGCAGTTTTTTCTATATTAATAAATTTATTTTCCACTGACTTGAAGTTTTCCATTTCTTATCCCCTTTTCATACTTCTCCATTCTATGATTATTATTTATATTAAGTTTATTATACACTTTAAAATATACTAGCACTGCATTAATTAATAACAATGCACTCGTTACAAAAAATACGCATTTTATTCCTAAATATCCTGCGATTTGTCCTCCTAGAACTGATCCTGCAAATACACCTAGATATCCTGCTGCCATACTAAAACCAAATACTCTACCTGTAAGAGCGGATGGTGTAATTTTCTTAACCAATATATTAACAGAAGGGTTAAGACCACCAACTGTGAGTCCTAGTAAAAACCTAAGCCCCATAAGCTCCCAAGTGTTCGTTACAAAAGCTTGAGGTATGAATATTATTCCAGCTATTATGAGACATATTAGCATAACTTTATGTGCTCCTACTTTATCAGAGATCCTTCCAAGCCTTGGAGCTGCAATTATATTAGCAAACCCTGATGCAGAAAAAGTTATTCCCGCTATTAATGCAATATGACTCGCTTCCTTAGATAGTTGGGTAACATAAACTGTTACTATTGGCTCTACCGAATACATTGCTACAGATAATATAAAAAAAGTTATAAACAAAGTAATGGTTAATCCTTTTTCCGGAACTGTATTCCAAACTTCTTTGAAACTTAAAACTTTATTATCTTCACGACTAAAAGATTCCTTTACAAATAATACTGTAGTAATAAATGCAATGAGCATAAGCCCGCCTGTTATAAAAAATACATTTTGCAGACCAAAAGTCTCTCCTACAAATCCTCCAATTGTAGGTCCAAGTAAGGAACCTGCAATATTCGCTGTTGAAATAGTTCCTAGAGCATATCCTGCATGTTCTTTATCTGTTTGAGTTGCAATTAAGGTAGTACAGGCTGTGCTATATCCTGTGATAGCTCCTTGTAATAACCTAAGTGCTATTAATACATATACATTAGGTGCAAATCCCATGCAGCTTATAACTATAGCCATACCAAGACTTGCCCTAAGCAACATTGGTTTTCGCCCAAATTTGTCAGCAGCATGTCCCCAAATGGGTGAAAAAATAGCTGAGATAATAAACGTACTACCAAAAGCAATTCCAGAAAGCCTCTCTATCGAAGCCGCATCTTGAATTCCTAAATGCTGTATATATAGTGGTAATACTGGTGCTATCTGACTCATGCCTATTCCTGTCACGAACATTCCGAACCAACAAACTTTTAAATTTCTTTTCCACATTTCCATAATAAATTTATTCCTTCTTACTAATTAGTTTTGTTATCCCAATACAATAACTTGTATATTGTCTTCTAAATATAAGAATAAACTATAAAATATAATTTGTAAACTACATCTTATAGTTTAATAATCATTTCCAATTTGATAAAAATAACCTATCATGTTAAACTATCTTTATTAATCAGAATTATAAGAGGTGATAAAATGGTTCAGAAACGAAATTTAACTAAGGAAAAAATTATTGAAGCTTCTTTTTTACTAGCTGATGAAATTGGACTTAATCAAATTACTTTCCAAAAGATTGCAGAAAAACTGGATATAAAATATCCGTCTTTATATAATCATTTTGCCAACATTGAAGAGCTTAAAATAAAAATGACCATATACTTTTTAAATAACTTAAATTCAACTTTAATGGAACGACTAATCGGGAAAAGTGGAGAGACTGCAATCAGAGAATTTGCTTATGTATATCGAGATTTTGCATTTGAAAACAAGAGTGGCTATAAGCTTTACGTGAATATCCCAAGTACTGAAAGTGATGAAGTTAAGCGCTTAGCTAGTGAAAGTAATGCAATAATACGTAAAATTTTAGACTTTTATAGCAGTGATAAAATATTTATAATTCATAAAAGCAGGGCTTTAAGAAGTCTATTACATGGATTCGTTTCCCTAAGCTCTCACGGATATTTTCAAAATCCAGTCAACTTAGAAGACAGCTTTAAATTAATGATAGATGACTTTATTTTATCAATATCAGAAAAATAACTAAAAAATTTTTAAATCTTAATTCAAAATGTTAACTACATATCTATATTACAAATGATAAATTCTATGTTCAGTTGTTATTTTGCAAAATAAAGCAGTATATCATAATGTAATTTTTGCTGTTCTGCTAATTTTTATATTATGACATGCTATATTTTGCTCGTTTATAAGGTATACTGTAAAAAAAGTCAGAACAATAGCACATATTTTCAATATATTATAGTGTACTAATTTTTCAGGTGATAATATGCAGGAGAATTATAATGCTACCATACATTTTCTAACTGGTAACGATCAATTAGATTTAGAATTGCTTAATATAGAACTGCAAACATCATATGTTGATTTACTGGCGACTGTACTTGGTATCATTTCAGCAGTAAAAGCTAAGCAGATAATAATTCAAAGAATGATGCAGCAACAGCAATCCCCAAGTCAACAAGAACAACAAAACCAGCAGAATCAGCAACAAGACCAACAGCAAAATCAGCAAAATGGTCAGAATCAGCAGAAGTCTGATGTACAACATCCAACTCCAAGTGAAATAGCCGCATTTGCAAGCTGTCTTGGTGTATATGTGATTCTTTCTTATACTAGAGTTTCATTTATAAGGCTTAACGAACTATATAATAACATTCAGTCAGGTAAAAGTAACTTTTCTATTACACCTAACATAAATATAACTACTGGTTTTGTATACTCTTGTATTGGCACTTTATTAAGAACGGTTGGAGCTATTCAAAGAGTAGAAGAAGAAGCCCAAATAACTATTCTATAATTAAAGTCATAAAATAATATAAGAATTATTTTATGACTTTAATTATTTTTCTAACCAATATTCAAAAATATATTGCCAGAATTTCAAATAAACCTAGCAATATAATACCTATTATTCTAATTTAGCTATTTACTCTATACATTAAACTTTCCAACTATTTGTTCTAATTTATCTGCAATATTCTTAAGCTCTGTTACAGAATGTGATATCTTTTCCATAGAATTAGATTGCTCTGAAACAGTTGCTGAAACTTCTTCAATTGAAGCTGCTGACTGCTCTGCTACAGCTGAAATTTCTTGAATGCTGCTTATTGCTGAATCTTTATTTTCATCTATAGACTTTATATTAGAAGTTAACTCTTCTATATTTTCTATAGTATCATCAAATGTACTATTTATAAGTTGGAACGTATTAATAGCTTCTTTAGTAGTTTTGCTTACTTCTGTCATTATGTTTTTTTCTTCATCCATACTTTTCTTAGCTGCATTTATTTCTCTTATAATTTCATTTACAATGCTTTCTATCTCCTTAGTGGAATTTGAAGTCTGTTCTGAAAGTTTTCGTATCTCATCTGCTACAACCGCAAATCCCTTACCTGCTTCCCCTGCTTTTGCTGCCTCAATTGCTGCATTTAATGCAAGAAGATTAGTTTGTTCTGAAATCGCTTGAATTGTATTTATTATTTTGCCTGCAGATCCTGATTTATTAGATAATAAGTCTATATTTCTAATTACTTTTTCCAAAGCTTCATTATTGGCATTGATATTATTCATAAGATCACTTGAAGTACTAATCCCTTCTTCACTAATATGCTGAGATTTTTTTGAGAACTTTGTTACTAAATCCGCATTATTTGATGAGACATCTATTTTCTCTCCAAGATGCAATAATTTTTCAGAAGTAAGTTCTGTATTCCTTGCTTGGTCTAATGCGCCAACTGAAAGCTGATCCACCGTTGCAGAAATACCTTGAATTCCCTGAAGCGTTTCATTAGTTGAAACTGCAATTCCTTCTGAATGATCAAGTAGCTCTTTTGATTTTTCTTTAAGAACTTCAATAGTTTCCCTTAACTCTTTTCTTAGCGATGTTACAGCTCTAGCAATAATTCCAATTTCATCTTTACTTTGAAGTAATTTCTCGAATTCATCTTCTTTCTTCATTTCTAAATCTAGGCTAGTAGTTTTATTTATTAAATTAGTTACCAATGAAATCGGTCTTGATATTTTACTTGCAAAATATAAAGCAACCATAGAAAAAATAACCATTAAAAATACAAACATGGCAATAAAACTGATAATTAAACCGGTTAGCGGTTTTAAAAATTCAGCATTTGGAACTGCAATACCCATTGTCCATTTTGAAGAAGTAATAGGAGCTGTTGCAAAATATTTATTTATTCCATCATAATCTTTTAGCTTTACAATATTAGATTCAGAACTATCCTTTCCAACCATGCTACTTAAACTTCCACTTAATACATCTCTAATATTCTTTAGCTTATCTGCACTCGGCTGAAAATCTTTATTGGGATGAATCACAAATTCATCTTTTTCATCTAATAAAAATCCATAACTGTTATTTATAGGTTGTGCCTTCTGAACCTCGTTAGAGATACTTTCCATATTTATGTCAGTACCTAAAACGCCTATGACTGCTCCATCTTTTTTAACTGATTTTGCAACTGTAACAACTAACTTCTTAGTTTCAGAATCTATGTATGGATCAGAATAAATTACTGAGTCACTTTTTAAAGCATCTTTATACCAATCTCTCTCTGTACAATTAAAGTCATTATCCGGTATCCATCCATCTTCATCAACAAAACTTTTATCTTGAAAACCAAAATATATATCCATAATATCGGTATTTGACTCTGCTTTAACTTTCATATATTTCAAAAGGTTTGTACTATCATAATTATTGTTAAATTCGATGTTTTCAGCTGTTTCATTAACAAAGTTTCCTTGATTAGCCATCCATTTGTCTATAGTTTCTGCATATTTTTCAGATAGTACCCCTAGTTTATCCTTTGATTCAACCACAGTGGTTCTATAAAACAGATAATAACTTATCGTCGAAGAACATAATAAACTAAAAAAACAAACTGCTACGACCAATAGAATAACTTTTGTCTTAATGTTTTTCATTTTAATTCACTTCCTGTTTGATTTTAAAATTTGTATAACAATGTTAAACATAAATATTCCTTATAACCAATACATTATATGTATTGATTTCTTTATCTTTAGTAACATGGAAAATACCATTAACTTAAGTTACGCTTCTTATATAGTTAATATATTTCATATAATTCGCCTTCTTTCTACAAAACTGTTTTAATTCTAATATATATTCTAGAGTATACTCAAAGTCAATGTATAACTTTTACATATTTGGATTTTACAATAATGTCTCTTTTATAAAATAATCCTCTATTTATTGTTTTATAAAATCACAAAACCAAGAGTAAAAATCTCCATGTTCACAGAGATCTATACTCTTGGTTCTTATTAGGTTTATAATTAGAACTATTAATTTTACTTAGGTTTAATAGTTGTTTGAATAATAAATAATTTCCTATTATTTAGCTAACTATTTTGATTAATTAAATAAAATAGGTAATTCTATAACAACTTTAGCCCCTCCAAGCTTTTCTGATTTTCCAAACGAAATATTCCCGTTGTGTTTTTCCATAAATTTTTTTGCAATATATAAACCCATACCATAATGATTTTTAGAATTTCTACTCTTGTCGCCTTGGAAAAACTGCTCTGTAGCTAACTGTAATTCCTCTTCTGTAAATCCTCTTCCTGAATCTTCAATGGTGAATCTTATATTATCATTATCTGAATCAACCCCAAATGCTATTTTCCCATTTTCAGAGCAATATTCAACCGCGTTCGAAATAACATTGCTTAAAGCTCGCTTTAAAGCCAGTTCATCTCCTATAATAAATTCTGGAATATGTTTAATTTCACTTCTAAACTCTACTTTTTTATTTATACCTATGGAAATTCCTTGTTCAATTATATCCTGTATAAATTCTTCTAACTTTATTTTCTTTTTTTCTAATGTTGATTCTTTCTCGGTTTTCATAATTTCTATTAATGATTTAATATAATCTTCTATATTCTTAATCTCGTTTAATATACTATCGTTAAATTCAGCCTGATCTTCTTTTAAATCTAGCTCACTTAAAAGCTCCGAGTTTCCCTTAATAATTGTTAATGGTGTCTTTATATCATGAGCCAATGCTGCCATTTGCTCTTTGCGTGCTTCTTCCATCTTCCATTGTTTACTTAGAGAATCATTCAACTCTGTCTTCATTTTATCAAGCGCAGAAATGACTTCATTGATTTCTAATATATTCGAATATTTCACCTCAAATTCTAAGTTCTCCATTTGTATATTTTCTGTAGTCTCTTTTAAAATCTGTAGTTCTTTAGATATTCTTCTTCTAAAGCACTTAGATAGAATTATAATTTCAATACTAAACAAAACAAAATATATAAAAACAAAACTAATCTCAGCATTTTGAACATACTTTTTCAAAGCAGGGTTAACAAAACTTGCCCCTATGGTGTATTCAACTACACAGATTCCATTCTCCCTTGAAATAACTTTGTAATAATATTTTCCTTCACTCCTCTTATCACTTTGCACAAGATTCCAAATATCTATAGCTTTAGTTTCTGATACATTGCTATAAAATACATTTCCAATAGAATCATACACTATATAATTACACTCATCCGGTATAAAGTCTTTTACTTTAACACCCTCTGCTTTTGCTATTTCTTCTCTTTGTTTTTCAATTTTCTGCTCATAGTAGTTTGCTGGTAAAATAAACCCACTATTCAAACCAATTTGAAATAGAATAAAATCAAATATAGCTAAAAGAATTGTAACTATACAAAAGAACATTATATATATTGCGAAAATCTTAGAAATGCTTTTTTGCTTCTTCACTCTTTCCATTTATATCCTATCCCCCAAACAGTTTCTATAGGGTTTATTCCTACCTTCTTAAACTTATTTCTTATATTTTTAATATGCTCCACAATCGCTGTAGTATCGCTATTTCCATCAAAACCAAATACACTTTCATATATTCTCTCCTTGGAAAATACCTGCCCATGATTTAGAGCAAGATACTCGCATATATTATACTCACTTTTTGTAAAAGGTACTAATTCTTCATTATAATAAGCCTCTTTTGCAGTTATATTAAATTTTATATCAGAAATAGAAAAAGCATTTTGTTTTTCCCTATGTTCACGTCTTAAATGTGCAGCTACCCTTGCCCGAAGCTCACCTATACCAAAAGGCTTTGATATATAATCATCTCCACCAATACTTAATCCCATTACAATATCTTGTTCCATAGTTTTTGCTGTCAAAAATATGATTGGACAATCAACCAGACTACGTATCTCTTTGCACAGAGAAAATCCATCTATTTCTGGCATCATTACGTCAAGTAAAATTAAATCGTATTTTACATACTGATCCTTTGATATATCCGTAGGATTAGAAACTATAGTTACATTATGTCCTTCTCTTTCTAATGCACCTTTTATAACCTTTAATATACCTTGCTCATCATCTATCGCTAGAATATCTGCCATTTCCATCCCTCCTACATCTATTATATCCAACATTAACAGCTAATCTTTATTATTCTATAAATTATTATTACTTCTCTCCTCTACCTTCAAAAAAGTTAAACCAAACTCCAAGATAAATCCCAAAGACAATTGTAAATAAAACACAATTTCTAACCCCAATAGCGCTATTACCAAATACAGTATTAATATCAGCCAGTTTATTAAAATTATCTGCTGAATTAGATGCTTTTATAAAGAAATTATCACAAAACTTAACTGACCATCCACAAGGTATCCATTGCCATATTCCATCTCCAAGCCCTGTAATCAGCAAAGCTGATAATAAGCTTTCAAGTATGCCCATTCCTATCGATGCTCCACTTCCTATTTTAATACTCAACCATAAGTGAAATAAATAAAAGAAGATTTGAGCTCCAAATATAATAAAAATTATATTTAAGTAAAAATTTAGTGGTAGAGTATTTTGCCTTAAAATAAATTGAAATCCAGCGAAAAAAATGCCAACCGCTAAACTAAGCGAAAATAAACCTGTAAGAAGTAGAATTAATATTTTACTCAAAAGACACATTCCTTTTCCATATTCTATAGATAGCATTTCTTTAAATTTTCCAGCCATTACTTCTTGTTCTATAACCATTGAACAAACAATTCCGATTAATACAGGAAATGTTAATGATAATACTTCTAAATATCCATTTATTTTGTTTACAGAATTCCAAGTTGAAAATGAATAATATTCCAAAAATATTATTGCTCCTATAATTGGTAAACAAATATGAATCCAATAAAAAGGTGTGTGCTTCATTTTTATAAAGTCTGCCTTAAATAAACGAAGAATTTTCATTATGTTACTTCGCCTCCTGTCTATCATACCATTTAGCTGTTAAATAAGTTATCAATATAAATAAAACTATTGAAATCCCGATACCAAGAGGTATACCCCAACTCTTAAGTAGCTCTGGTGTAAAAGTTTGACTTTCTGGTTTAGCTATTAAACCATTTGGTAATAATTTTAAAATTGGACACATTAGTCTAGATGTATACGAAAAAGGATTTATCCACCAAAACTCCTTTACTGCCATAACTATAGAAAATATATTAACTGCTAGGCTTAATACTATAGTTGGAAATAGTCCTATTTTATTTCCCAGAAAAAAGTATAATGGAACCTGCCACATTGAGGTTATAATGATCACTAAAGTTCCGGCTAAACCACTTAACATCGAAATATGTGATATACTATCCATTTTAATAAAGTACACACTTAACTCTCCAGCTATAAAAATGACTATACAAGAAATAGCTATATTTTTTACTCCCACCAATATTTTAGCAATCCATATTTTATTTAAATCTACTGGAAGTGATATAACCGCTTTATTTTTCATAGAACCATCAATCCTTGATAAAAGGCAACTGCCTAGCGAGATAACTCCAGGAAGTATCAACGTATACCACCAATTATAAATATCAACCTGAAAATAATTTGATGCTAAAAATCCCGAAAGAAGAATTACCATAATTGGTGCTATCCATACTAACTTCTTTACAAACGTATGATTTATCTTCATATTTTCTGAAATAAAATATTTAAGCATCATTATTTCTCCCTCCTATATCTTTTAGCAATATCCATAAATAATTTTTCTAAATCTTCACCTTTTTTTAGTTCTCCTTGATATCCTAAAATACCGCCAGATATAATTCCAATATGATCAGCAATCTGTTCTACTTCACTTAGCATATGGCTTGATAATATTACTGTAATACCTTTCTTTGGAAAAGATCGTATTAACTCTCTTAATTCTTGTATTCCAAATGGATCAAGTCCATTAGTTGGCTCATCTAAAATTAAAAGTTTAGGATTATTAAGTAGTGCAATAGCAATGCCCAATCTCTGCTTCATCCCCATAGAAAATTGTCCTGCTCTCTTTTTTCCTGTATCTTCAAGCTCTACTATATGAAGAACTTCTTCAATTCTTGAGTCCGGTAATCCAAGTACTGTAGTACGAACCTTTAAATTCTCTTTTGCCGTTAGATTTTCATATAAAGGCGCTGATTCTATTAATGAGCCAATTTCGCGTAAATCCTTTCTACTCCATTTATGTCCATCAAATAAGATTTCTCCTGAATTTGCTCTAAGCATTCCCGTAACCATCTTTAATAGCGTTGACTTTCCTGCTCCATTTGGACCAAGCAACCCATATATTGAATTCGCTTTAACTGATACTGAAATGTCTTTAACTGCTTCTTGCTTTTTAAAGTTTTTACATAAGTTTTTTGTTTCTAAAATAAATTCGTTCATCTTCACTCCTCCTCTTATAATTAAATAATAAGCCTTAATTATAAGGAATTTATAAGGAACTGAAATTTAAGAAACTTACTTGTATTTAAAAATAAAAAATCCCTCAGTAACGCTTTCGTACGGCATTACTGAAGGTATAATTTCTTTAGTCTTCAATTTAATATATATAATATTTTATAAATATATATGTCGCAATTCACAATGCACAATTCACAATTACAGCTAAAATTCTTACAATATTTTTAGAATTATGATAAAGAATTATTTTTGCAATATATATATTTTTTTCTGAATAATAAATTATTGTTCTTTATGCTATTTTATCATTATTAGTATAACTATCTCTAAGTTTTAAGTAATAGGTAGCCACTGTGACGTTCATATAAGGAACCACCCATAATAGCCCTATACATATTGGAATCATTCCAAGTATTATCCACCCTAAAAAACTTAAAGTAAGGACGAAGTACTCAAATTTATGCCCTTTCATAATAGCTGAGCTCTCTTTTAAACATTCAGTTATTGACTTATTATTATCATCAGCTAAAATAAAAAATGATTGTGAAAACATATATATAAATATAATGCCTGGAACTATCACTAAAAATAATCCTATGGTAACAATTATAGTCAATAAAATATATAGGCCTACAGCTTTATGAATTATTGAAAATCCTGAAAATATATCTGTAAATTTAGGGTTACTATCTCTTTCAGCATAGTTTAGAGAAAATTTGCATATGCCAACTCCTATTGCTGCACTAACAAATATTGTTACTAAAAATACTATTAAACTCAAACCAAAACTTTCTCTAACAACTCTTAAAATTAAATTAAAAATAATTGGAATTAGAAATCCAGCAACAAAAATTCCTCCAATGGCCAGTCCCCACCTCCCTTTTAGTTGATCTTTGGCATATCTCTTCAGTTCTGCCCTAGTATTCATAAAAATTCCTCCTTAAATTGAAATACCTTTGATATTTATGCAGGGAGATTTAACATTATGCTATATTTATATTTTAATTTACAGTAATCGCATGAATTTATAAATATACATTAATCTTTTGTATAATTTATATACTTTTTGTAAAAGTTTTCATTCGAGTAATTCATAATTTCAACATAATTATCTATCTTGCACTTAACTTCTATATTAATATTTCATAATTAAGGATATATCACACAATTTGCATTAAATATCAGTTATAAAACTGCAAATAAAAAGACTGTTATAAAATAAATTTTTAGAACAACATAAATAGTCTTTAATAAAAAAACAGTACTTATATTGTTCTATCTTTTATTCTAAAACAGCCACTTTTATTTTATATTACAGCCTTATAATACAGCTAAAATTTCATCATCTTTCTGAATATAAAGCTTTATCTTACTAATTCTTTTTTCCTTTACTTCTTCTATTTTAAAGATCAAGTTTTCATATTCTATCTCTTGTTCATCTGTATTACTAGGAATACGTTCAAGAATTTCAATAATAAAACCACTCATAGTATCATAATTCTCACTTTTAATATCTGTATCGAAGTAATTATTAAAATCATTAATTGAAAGCATACCTGATATCATAAAAGTGTCATTATCCATTTCTTCTATTGATGGCTCATCCTCATCATATTCATCATCTATATTTCCCATGACTTCTTCTATTAAATCCTCAATAGAAACTATACCTGAAAATCCCCCATACTCATCTACTAATACAGCAATATGCTTTTTAGTACTTTGAAGCTCCTTAAATAACTTATCAATATTTCTATTTTCTGGAACAAAATAAGGTGGATGCAATATGCTTCTTATATCCACATTTTCAAATCCATATTTTCTTGCTTCACTGAAGAAATCCTTCATATAAAGAATACCAATTATATTATCAGTATCATCTTCGTAAACAGGAACTCTTGAATATCTTTCATCAATCAATTCATCCAAATATTCCATTAATGGATCTTCTATATTAATCATATATACTTCTGTTCTCGGTGTCATTACTTCACATGCTAATTTATCATCAAACTCAAATATGCTATTTATCATTTCTGTTTCAGTCTTATTTATGACTCCATGTTCTAGTCCAGCTTCTACATAAGATTTGATTTCCTCTTTTGATACTTTTTCACCTAAATCCTCTTTATCGAGCCCAATCAGTTTAACTAATATATTAGTTGATGCTGAAAGCAACCTTACAAATGGAACTGCAATTTTAGCTATAATAACTAATGGTTTTATACAGAACATTGCAATAGCTTCTGATTTTTTAAGCGCTATTCTTTTTGGAAAAAGTTCTCCAAATACCAGGGTGATATAAGATAATACAATTGTTACTAATGCCAATGCAACTTGTCCACTATAAGGAACATTAAGTCCCTTTAAATAAAGAGCTACATCCTTTGATAGTCCTGTTGCTGCTGAAGCACTACTAAAAAATCCTGCAAGCGTTATTCCTACCTGTACAGTAGATAAAAAATTAGTAGGCTCTTCCATAAGTTTCAATAAAAGCTTGGCCTTCTTATTTCCTTCTTCCTCAAGAAGCTTTATTTTATTTTTATTTAATGATACTATAGACATTTCTGCTGACGCGAAAAATGCATTGATCAAAGTCAATATGACTATTAAAATTAATTGTGACGTGATACTCGTCTGTTCCGGGTCTAAATCCATAAAAATATTTCCTCCAACATAAAATTTTTTTAATATAATCATATCACAAGAAATATTTAAAGTAAAATTTCAATTAATTCAAATATTCCTTATTTACATATAATATTAAGTGTTATAGCAATTTGATTCACTAATATTTAAATTTTATAAAATATTATATTAATACTGGGAGTTGCATATGCATTAATTAACTTATTTCCTTATATAAATCTTTTATTATATTCTCTTTCATTAATACTGAACTCAAGTCCTGTTACTTCTTAGTATTTATACGATACATTTATATTCTTATTTGTTGGTGAAATAAATTTTACTGACTATTACCATAAAGATGACAAGTTAGGATAATTGACTTTTTAATTGTTCTTTATCCATTGTATACTTTAATCTTTTAATTTCATTACCATGATCTAACACAATTATTTCAGGCACATTTCTAACATTATATTTTCCTATAAGATTTTTCTTTGTGGCTATATTTACTTCTTTAATCCTATAGCAATCAACTAATTCCCTATTTACCTCTTCTAGCAGTGTTCTAAATCTTAAGTTTTCATTAACTAAAGCATCTAAAAATAATAACAATACTCTTTTTTCACTTTTTAGAATACTTTCATTAAAGTCATTTAATTCTTCAATGTAACGCTCAGCTGCCACAGCCGCAGTTGCTCCATCACCAGCAGCGGAAATAACCTGTCTTAAATATTTAACTCTATTATCTCCTATTGCATAAACTCCTTCAAAGCTAGTTTCCATAAGTTCATTTGCAGATATATACCCTCTTGAATCAACTTCAAGACCGCTATTTTTTAGAAAATTAGTTGATGGCACCATACCTACAAAGAAAAATACTCCTTGGCAGTTTACCTCTTCTATATTTCCAGTCTTTAAGTTCTTAATTTTTACGCCTTCTACATTTTCATTCCCAAGGACTTCCTCTATGGTTGAATTCCAGATAAACTCCATTTTTTCATTATTGAAGGCCCTTTCGCTACTTACTTTATTACAATCTAGAATTCCTTCATCATGAAGCACTATGACAGTCACTTTACTTGCAAACTTTGTGATGTACATTCCTTCTTCAATGGCCTGATCACCACTTCCAACTACTACAACATGTTCTCCTTCAAAAAACTCTGCATCACAAGTTGCGCAGTATGCTACTCCATTGCCTTGGAGTCTCTTTTCCCCAGAGATGTTTAATGATCTAGGTTCGCTGCCACAAGCTATAATAATAGCCTTAGCTAAGAATTGCTTTCCTTTTTTAGTGGTAATGAGTTTTTCTCTTAAGGACAAATTAGTATCTACAACCTCATCTCTTAGAAACTCAACTCCAAAGCTCTCTGCGTGTTTCTTAAAGTTTTTCATAAGTTCTGGTCCGCTGATTTGTTCATAACCAGGATAATTAACTATTTCCCTTGTTGTATTTACGAGACCTCCAACTACTCCTTTATTAATTACCAGAGTTTTAAGTTTAGCTCTTCCCCCATAAATTGCTGCTGAAAGTCCTGCAGGTCCACCACCTATGATAATTAAATCGTAGGAATTAGTCATATCACTCATACTTTCAATCACTCCTCAAAAACTTCCTCAATTTTTTCTTCAACTACATCATCTTCCACATTACCGGCTAACTTTCCTTGGTACTCACCGTCTTTAAAAAACAGAATTTGAGGAACACCTTTTAAAGAAAATCTCTGAAATAAATTCTTTTGTTCTTCAACGTCAACATAATAAAAATTATACTTACCATCGTATTTTGATTTTAAATCTTCTAAAATTGGTAATACACCTTGGCATACACTACAGCTTTCTCTAGAAAAAATCACTAGACTTGACTCAGCATTATCATATATAATTTCATCAAACTCATTAGAGTCTAAATGTTGTAAAGACATACTATTCACTCCTCTATAATTATTTTAAACCCATAATTTTAAGAGACTATAATGCCGGACGCCTTATAATCAATATGTTAAATAAATTTATTATAATAATAAGCGAAACTTCTATTCGATTATTATTTAGTTTTCCTTATAAATTTTATGCCTATTTTAAAAAGCAGCTATCACAGTTCTTACTTTCCGATAGCACTAATTTTTTATTAAAACAGATGAACTTGTTATTTTTTCGGATATTCCTAAATATCTTCTGAAAAAATTTGATAAATTGGAGCTCCTTCACACTGTGCTGGGTAACGTAAGCCTAGCAATACAGAAACTGAAGGCGCAACATCAACTTGCCTTATAATACGTTCAGTTTTAAATCCTGTCTTAATACCAGAACCTGCTGCTACAAAGATTGGTGAAACTGATGTATCAAAATATCCTTCTGAAGTTGAAAGGCTATCTCCGTGGAGTCTGTTATATTTTTCTTCGATAGAGAAGAATATATCACCACATTCTGGTCCATGGGTACCAATTAAGACAGCATCTTTATTTCTAAGGCATATGCCCACAACTCTTTTACCAGTTTTATCATCTCTGTAATTATACAAGTCAGAGATTATTTGTTCTTCTAAATCATATTTATCTTTAGGATCTACAATACCATATTTATCACGGCCTTTTAGATTAATATAAATATAATTACTACGAATCTGAACAGCTCTTGTTTTATCCCAATCTACTTCTCTTGTTGAATTACCATCTTTATCTTTTTTCAAAACTGTATACCCAAGCTCTTCCATGACTTTTGTATTTAATCCGCCATATTCACCTAAAATTGGAGGTACATTTTCTCCAACCATAAGCCCATGATCACTTACAAGTAATACAGTCCATCCTTCATCTAATAGATGCAGGAATTCACCAATATAATCGTCTGTTTGTATATAGAATTTTTCAATAAATTCCTGATATACTTTTTCATCAGTGTAATCCCATGGCTCAAGCGTCTTAGCAAGATGCCATAATTGATGTCCTGCACAATCAATATTATGAAGATGAGAGAATACTACATCATATTTTTTCTCCTTAATGCAATAATTAAGACAATCCGCCTGCCACTTATCGTAAATTGCCCAGGATGGTTCAAAGATTTCTCTTACTAGTTCATCATCTTCTCCACCGATTAAGCTAACAGGCGGAACATGTCCAACATTCTCAGTAATATCTTTGTATAAAGATTTTTGATGCCATAATTGATCATTGGAGATGTCAAGAGCATTACTAATCCAAACTCTAACTTTATTGCCTTGTGGATCAAGTTCTAAAATCTTCATTGAACGACATGCAGGCTTTGTCACTTCTTTCTTTGTAACATCGTCTATTATACCTGTTACCATCTTATCTTTCTCTAGAATTACGATTGGTTCATCTGCTTTCTTATTTTTATAAATTGCTACTTTATCATATTCACCAGCTTCATTTTTAAGAATTAAGGCTGGACGTCTAGTCACACCACTTGAAGTTATTATAGTGAATTCTTTTGCTCCTTCTGGCGCGTTTTTCCAACCTTTTGCATCTTTAAGTGGAGAATTTACAATATCATAAGCCACTTTACTTCCAATAACAATTTCCGTATCATTATCATCCATAACATAAGTACGTATTTCACCGCCTTGACGGGCTGTATCTCCCCACCAAAGTTCCATCATTTCGTCATCAACTTCATCGTCTAAAGTGCCTTCTAAATCTGTAATTATGCAACCAACACCTGCTGGCTTTTCGACTCTTGGTGCATAACGAACCTCTTCGATTTCAGGCGAAGCAACAATAACTTTTTCCCAATCAAGTTGTGCAACTCCCATATTAACAGATCCTGGCTGAGTTCCATCAACAACACTTAAGTTTTCACTATGAGAAGTTGGCGGCCAAGAACTGCCTGGCCAATGCCAAACTAATGTTTTTAAATCAGCTTCTGATGTGATATTCCAAATCTGTTCAGCAGTGCAGTTACGCGAATCCATATTATAAACAACTGCATCAAGACTTTCAGGGGATTGTCTCCAATAACAAGTAATTCCATGTGTTCCTGGATAAGCACCTGTAGCAAGTGTTGTCCAACAAGGCGGTGTAATTGTTGGAATTGCACCAATTTGTCTTAAATCATCTCTAGCTGAACCACGTTCAATCAGCTTTTTTAAATTTGGCATTTTTCCTTCTTTTAAAAATTTTTGACTCACTTTTGGATCCATGCCATCTACACCCAAAACCAATAATTTTTGAGTAAGTGCTGCTCTTTTCATAATATTTATCTCCCTTCAACAATTCTGTCGTTAATACCTACACCAAGAGAACAATCAACAAAAAAATTTCTATTACTCTTAATATTGATACTTATTTTTGTGAATAGATCGTGCGCTTTCTTTGATATAGCGTATAATTTGTTAAACTTCATTTTCTAAATCATTTCCCTGAATCAATTCTATTAATGAATCTCTAAGCTCTCCAAATTCTTCTGAAACTCTGATTTTTTTAAAGCTATTATCATCATATTGTTGAAGTGGATTTTTAAAATCACTTACAATTCTTCCCGGATTAGCATTCATCACAATAATCCTGGTTGATAAAAGAATCGCTTCTTCCACATCATGGGTAATAAAGAAAAAGCATTTATTAGTTTCTTTCCATATCTTCTTTAGATGTTTTTGCATAGCTTCTCTCGTTAATGCATCTAATGCACTAAAAGGTTCATCAAGCAGAACTACTTTTGAGTCTGCCGCTAATGTTCTTGCAATTGCTGCACGCTGCTTCATACCTCCAGACAATTGATGAGGAAGCAGTTTTCTGGCTTTTTCTAAACCAACTAAGTCAACATAATGATTTACGATTTCTTCTCGCTCTTTTTTAGGAATCTTCTTCATCTTAGGTCCAAATTCAATATTCTTTTCAACACTTAACCAAGGAAAGATGTTAGGCTGCTGAAAAACAACTCCTACATCTGGATTTGGCTTAGTGTGAGGTGCTCCATTTATAAGTACTTGCCCTGAGATATCTGTATTATATCCAGCGATAGCATTTAATAATGAAGTTTTCCCACATCCAGATGGCCCAAGAACACAAACGAAATCATCATCAAATAATTTAAGCTCAATGTTATTTAAGACATTCGAATACTCTTTTCCATTTTTATATATTAAATTAACATTCTTTAATTCAACAGAACAATTTGCTTTTCTCTCTTCTGGTCTATTTATTTCAACTAACGATTCCATATTATATCTCCTCTATTAATTATATAAATCGTTTCTTACTGCCTTTTTGAAAGTTTCAATATCTGGTGAAGTAGTAACTGCTTTTTGAGTTAACAAGAAATCACTTGTATCCTTTAAAATTTGTGGTAGCTTGCCTTGATTGTCTGATGTTCCTATATATTGTGCTTGCTCAGACTTATCTAAAACAGAAATTTGATTCATAGCTTGCTTTGTATCCTCAGCGCTTAATCCAAGTTCTGCTGCTAATGTTTTTACTACATCATCTGATTGAGTTTTATATGACTTAGTAGCTTCATCTAATATATCAATATATGCCTTAACTACATCTGGATACTTAGCTGCAAAGTCATTATTTACAATACCAAATTCACCAGTAACAGCTCCGCCTTTAGCAACATCTTCAGATGAAAGTATTACTTTTCCACCATCTGAAACTAGCTTTGATTGTGCTGGCTGCCAAATATAAGCTCCATCAATTTCCCCTCTGCTCCATGCCGCTATAATGTCTTGTGCACTCATATCTAAAATAGTTACATCTTTTTCTGAAATATTATTTTGTTTTAATGCAGCAAGTAAGCTATAGTGTGAAGTTGAACCAAATGGAGTTGCAATTTTTTTGCCTTTTATATCTGCTACAGACTTAATTCCAGATGTATTTTTTGCAACAAGTGCCTCACTTGAACCGATTATATCATGTAAATAATAAATTTTATAAGGAAGATCATTAACAATTCCAGTTGTTCCTGGAGGTGTACCAATTGTTGCTATATCTATAGATCCACTAGCCATTGCAGCATTTACATCACGTCCAACATCAAATTGAACATACTTAATTGAAACCCCCGGGAATTTTTTTTCAAGTAACTTTTCTCCTTTTGCAAGAAGTTCTCCATTTGGAGACTGAAAATATCCTAAACGTATTTCTTTTGGCAAAGCTGAATCTGAAGCTTGAGTATTTCCTGTCGTACTAGCTGTTTTTGCTCCTGAGCAGCCTGTTATTAAAATACCAATAGATAAAATAGCTGACAGAAGTACTGTATATTTTTTAATTTTCATAAATAACACTCCTTTAAATATCTCTATGTACTTGCTTGTACATTGATTGATTTTATTAATAATCTACTATTACTCAATATAAAGAACTTTCTATTTTTTTATTTTTCTAGCCATGGTGAAGCCTTCCTAATCAAAAATCTCACAAAAGAATCTAATATAATTGCTATAATTCCCATAATTATAACTCCAACATATACAATATCATTTCTAAGATATTTACTTGCATCTAATACCATCCAGCCTATTCCTGATACAGCTGCAACCATTTCTGCTGCAACTAAAGTTGCATAAGCAACACCAATAGCTGTTCTAAGACTAGTTAATATATCTGGTAAACATGATCTGAAAATAACACTAATAAAAAGATTTATTCCACTTGCCCCTAAAGATTTAGCTCCATTAATTCTATCTATTGGTACCTTTTGAACGCTAAATATAACCCCAATTAATAAAGGTGCAAATGCATTTAAAAATAATAAAATAATTTTAGATTCATCTCCAATTCCAAACCAAAGCACAATTAATGTATAATACGCTAGTGGTGGAAGCGGACGATAAAATTCAATAAACGGATCTATAATCGCCCTTACAATCCTTGAACTGCCTGCAATAAGTCCTAAAGGAACACCAATTATTATCGCAAAAAAAATAGCAATGAAAAGTCTCTCCATACTTATTGCAATATGAGATAACAAGCTTTCTCCTTTATAACCTTGCTGAACTAATTCAATAAATGCCTGCCATACTTTTTGAGGAGATGGAAGAAATACTTGATTAATCAAGCCTTTACTTGTGGCAATTTCCCATACAATAAAGAAAATGACTACAGAGGTAAAAGAAATGCCAATATAAAAAATTTCACCTCTTTTTCTTTTCACTATTCTCGCAGCTGTGTCTTGATTATTCATATAGATTAATTTCCCTCCCCCATTTCTTTTTACAGCTATTTTTTAAATTCTTATTTTTCATACACATCCCCCTTCTTTACTTTTCCTATAGAATTACTATGATTTAATTTTAAATATATCTTACTAGACCATCCAAGTATTGTCAATAAAAAATACTATAAAACATATCAAAAAAGTAAGATTTATTTTTCTAAGGAATATATGGTAACTTACAATATGTTTATATATTAATATAAATCCTGATAATATTACGCTGTTCAGTAAGTTCAATTATTGAACAATGTAATACTATCACTGTTCAATGTTCAACGCAATAAGTTCATGTATTTTTTTCATATTTATAGTAAAATAATTGTGATATATATTTACACTAACTAGATAAGTACGCCCTCAACAGTACTTATGAAAATTATTTTTCACTATTGGATTCCAAATTACGTTTTATCATAAAAACAAAAAATGCTTGAAGCCTCTATTTTGCTCTAAGCATTTTATAACTTACTTTTTTCACGGTATTAATATATGAAAATCTTAAATTTAAGTATCATCCTAGTTACTTTTCGAATAACTCATTGGTTTTTATTTCTTGATGACGATATCGACCTCTTTTAATGTTGATTTTTTATATTATATAACCTTTTGCGGACACTACTGAATACAAGCAAGGTAAAATTCACACTTATGTCCCCACTTTGGCTTTTCATTAACTATGATAAAAATTACATAAAAACAATAGCAATATCAAATAGAGACAGCACTGTACAACTACCTTGCTCTCTCTATTTCTTAATTTTTATTATAAAAAATCTATTACTCTAATTACATCTAATACTATTTATGCACCTTACAGCAGCTTCTTTTGCATCTTGGCACCCTTCTTGTGCACCTTCTTGGTATCCTTGACAATATCCTTCTTCACGCCCTGCTTCTACTCCTGCACAATATCCATCCTTATATCCTTGGTTATAAGCATCTTCTAATGCACCAGCTGAAGGATAATTTCTTCTACAACGGCATTGAACATTTTCCCCAAGAGTTCTATTACAATTACATCGTACATTTTCTCCAAGAGTTCCGTTACAATTATTATTATTATTATTACTTACAGCTCCAAGAGTATTAGAATTTCTATATCTTCTTCTATGACATCTGTATCCCATTTCTTTTCCTCCGTAAATTATCAAATTTATAATCTTTTGATTAAACTTCTAATTATATACTATGCTAATTTACTATATTTGTTATTGCTTTTACAATATATACTCCAATAATTGCTCATAAAATAGAAATTCCGCATTTTCATAAATATTAATAAAAGTTCAACAATAATTTCGTATAAAAATTTCAACTTTACGTATACTAAAAATGGGTTTATTCTTAAACCTAGGCATTCATTCTTTGCCCCTTTATCGGGGCTTTTTTAATATATACAAATAATATTAATACTATAAATTTAATCTATATATAAATAGTATGTACTTCTATGAAGAAAATTTTTCACTATACTAATCATATCGTTATCTTTATGTTAAAAGATAACGTTGACCATAAAGCCACTCGTGCCAGTAAATTAATATCCTATGTTACCTTTATATAATTTGTACAATCTTTAAATAGACAATATAGCATATTAACACATTTCTCAATGCACAAATCTATGTCTTTAATTTCATCATCAAATTTAATCTTATGGCATACATCATCTGTTATAAAAAATGAATAATGGTAGAATAATCTTTCTTCCTCTTCGCTGTTAAAAGGTATAGATAAAGCTTTGAAAATTTCTTTGATTTTATCTTTTCTCTGCTCATCATATTCTTTCCTCAAAGCAGCTACATCTTTATCTAAGAGTGTTAATGCTTCCATTTCATCATGAAAAGTTTTAGAACAGTCGTGATAATCTAACATCATCTTTATAAATACTTTAAATAGTGGTTTTACTACTTCAGCATTATCAAATTCCTTATCAGCATTTTCTAACCAATAATCATGACTTGGATAATCAAAACTTTTGTTAATTCTTTCAATTACCTTAAGATAAATTTCCTTCTTATCTTCAAAATAGGCATATACAGAACCTGTCGCTACATTGGCTTCATTAGATATATCTGCTGTCGTAGTATTATAATAACCTTTTTCATTAAATAGTTTATAAGCTGCTTCTAAAATTCTATCATATTTTTCTAAAGCTCTTTTTTGTGTTGGTATTCTTGTCTTTCTTTCCATCTTTATCACCTATTTAAATAATAAAATATAAAAAAATAAAAGTCAATAAAATATGAAATTCATTTCATGTATTGACTTTTAATTTTTTCCAGTATATTATATAAACATGAATTTAATTTCATATTCATATAATAAAGATTTTGGAGGTCATCATGAATAAAAAACAAAAAGTATTAGCATTTATCTCACTGGCAATAGCTTGCTTCTTAACAGTATTAGATTCAACCATAGTTAATGTATCTTTGCCTTCTATGGCTGATTACTTCAACACAGATATAACAGGAATATCATGGGTAAGTACCGCTTACTTGATTCCATTCTCAGCTCTTTTAATAAACTTCTCTAAAATCGCAGATATTTTTGGAAGAAAGAAACTATTTATAATTGGTCTTATAGTATTTGGTATTTCATCAATACTTTGTGGTCTTTCCACTTCCCTTTCCATGATTATAATTTTTAGAATAATGCAAGGGATAGGTGCTGCAATTCTCGCTCCATTAGCCATTCCTTTAGGTATCGAATTATTTGGTAAAGATGCTATGTCAAAACTTGCCATTGTAATTGGTATGACAATTTCTATAGCTGCAGCTTCTGGTCCTGTTGTTGGAGGAATATTAAATGAAGCCTTTGGTTTTAAAGCAATATTCTATGTAAATGTTCCTTTTATAATCATCTCTTTAATCTTTGGAGCTCAATGTCTTACAGAATGTTATGATAGAACAATTGAAAAGCGAATAGATTTTATTGGCTCTATATTATTAGCTTACGGAATCGGAGCACTAACCTTTTTCCTTGTTAAAGGAAGCTCATATGGCTGGGGCAGTACAAAAATTGTTACTTTAATAATAACCTCAGCAATTTCAATTATTGCTTTCCTAATATATGAATTAAGATCAAAAAATCCAATGATAGAATTTAAATTATTTAAAATAAGAAGCTTTACTTCTTCAATCATAATAGTCGGAGTAATATTCTTTGCTTATATGCCTATATCTTATTTAATGAATTTCTATCTAGAAAACCAATTAGGTTATTCTGTCTTAAAATCTGGACTTATTTTAGGTATAGTAAGCGGTGTCTCATTTCTCACCTCTCCAATATTCGGCATTATATCTAAAAAGTATGGTGCTAGAGTTATTTCATTATTAGCAATAATTTTTGTATCTTTAGGTGATCTTATGTTTGTATTTATGAATAGTTCAAACAATATGAAGATAATTTATGGCTCATTCATTGTAGTAGGACTTGGTGTTGCTTCAACCTCTCCATTATATAAAAGTGCATTTGACGAGGTTTCAAAAGATAAGAATGGTATGGCTTCAGGAATATTGAACAGCTTTAGGCAACTAACTGCATGTTTAGCTATAGCCTTAGTTTCAACATTAAGCAGCTATTACACTACTCAATCTATAGATAATTCAAAAAGCAGAATAATCGAACTTGTTAATAACAATACAGTTCTTGAAGATCAAGTGAAATCTACGATAATTGATAAAATAAAGACTGCATACACAAGCAAAAATACTTCCTTTTCGAAAGATATGGTTGATAAATTAATTAAAGACAAAGAGGATACTGTGTTAGCTTCTGTTCCTAATAAAATGAAGCCATCTATAGAAGAGAACTTTAATACTCAAACAAAAGAGATCCATAAGGTCTTAGATGACATGACTGTCATAAAAAATGATGAAAGTAATAAAGTTTATAATAAGTGCTTCTTGCTTACAGCAGTTATTGCAATTTTAGGATTAGCAGCAGTACCTTTTAATAAAATGAAAGAAACTGAACTTGCAAAAAACAAACCAGAATTCGTAGTATGAATATTTCGAAACAATCATTGAAATGGCATTAATATTTTCAGTAAAATAATTCTTATCATATTATAATATAGAAGTTTTATTTCTCAATATAATATTTATTTTTCAGCATTCTGTTGATAATTATGATGCTTAATTTCAATTACAGTAAATAAGCCCAAGACAGTTCGATATGTCTTGGGCTTATTTTTTACCATAGCTATTGACTATAGATGCATTACTATCTATAGTCAATTCTTCATTCTAGCTAAAATGATATGCACTCATTTAAATTATTTTTACATAATAAATTTATTATTCACTTTTTATCTATTAACCATTAAATCATAATAAATATAACTTTAATTTATAAATCGAAATATTTACTCCATAAATTTCGGTTAAATTGTTACTCCAAACTGTGGCGAATGAGTAACTATAAATTCCGCTCCTCCCATTCCCATAGCAAAGAACACTAAAATAATAACTAATATTATTGCACTAAAATCATATTGCATTTTTTCTTGATTATTTATTATATAAGCTGCGATAATCTCTATTCCAACACTTACTAAAATAAGTGGCCACATTGATACAATTAAAAGAACATTGAGATTAGTTATAAACAATCTTAGTAAAAACATTATCCCAAATATAACTAAAGCAAGTCCTGAGGTTAATGTGCCTACCTTACGCCCCTTAATCATCTATCTCACTCTCCATTTTTTTCCCTTTGATAAGTTTTATACCAAGTGTAACTATTGCTACTCCTATGATTACTTTAGGAATGTCCCTCATTAAATCATAAATAATAAAGCGGCGTAATTCGTATGGAATATATGGTTCTAAAATACTCATTATATTTTCTATAACTAAATATACACCTAAAAATAAGCATATAACACCTACTGCAAGCCTGCGTTTCTCAAATATATCTTTGTCTAATTTTGCTAGCTTATCAATAGAAAACAAGTACTTATCCTCTAAAAGTAAAAGTTCGTCGTCATTTAAATTCATTCTATTAGTACAATCAAAGAAAGAATAAAACCAAATAAGTGGTGCTATATATAATAGCGGTCCTATGTTAAGCCAAGAAGAAAGAAATATTAAAAAGAAGAATACAGACATAAAAGATACTCCTATTTTCATAAATCCCATATACATATGTCCTGCACCTGGCAACATTGAAAAAACAAAAGTCAAAAATCTACTTTTTCTCTTGATCATTATTAAAAACCTCCAGTTTAATTATTTTTTCAGAAAAGTTATTAAGATTTACATTAACCGAATCTACAATCCTAGAATCCAATGGTCTAACATGATTTGTCGCTGTATTAACCAAAGAATTTAATCCATTTGAAAAAACCAATACTAATGCCACACTAGCTGCAACTGCAACTTTAACACAATAAAAACGGAACTGAATCTTGCTTTGCCTCTTACTTTTTATTTTAATTTGTACTTTTTCTTGAAAACCTAAAGGAGCTTCTGCAAGTTCATCTTCTTTAAAACTATCAGCAAATTCACCAGCACACATTTGACAATCACTAATATGTTCTAATATATCTATCATTTCTTCGTCGCCCAAAATATCAAACTTTAGCATGGTTAATGTTTCTTCAGTTAAATGACCTTCTTTATCAAATAATCCATTATTCACATGAACTCCTCCTTCCATAAATCCTTTAACATTTTTTTTGACCTGTAAAGTTGCGTTTCCAAAGTTTTAATATTCTGCCCGGTTTCCTTTGCTAAATGTGATAGTTTGACATCTTTGCAAAAATAATTTATAGCTACAGTTCTATATGGCTCTTTTAGCTTGTTGCATAAAATTTGTATTCTCTCTGTAGTATTCTTTTTAACTACTGTTTCCTCTGGCGAATCTCCTCTATACTCAAGATCTTGATATTCATCTTCTGACAAGCTAACTGTTTTTCTTGCCTTACTCTTAAGATAATCCTTACATTTATTTGCAGCAATTTTAGCAAGCCAAGCCTTAAGGTTATCACCATCAAAGCCTTCCCAATTTTGATATGCTGATAAAAATGTTTGCTGAGCCAAATCTTCAGCATCAAAATAATTTTTTGTGAAGGATAAACAAATAGTGATAATTAACCGTTCATATTGTTTTATGCAATTTGGAAATTGTTCTTTTTCAATATCTATCACCACCTTAATTAATCCTTACATTAAATATAACGATTAATAAATAAAAAACACTTCAACTTTTTTAAAAATTATAAAAATTTTATTGATTTAAGTTAATTATCTTTGTTTTCTCACTATAAAGAGTCTTATTCTTATAAACCATTTTATAAGAATAAGACTCTTAAAGTTAAAATGTCACTATTTATTTCTGCTACAGACTTAGCATTTGTTTTTTCAGCCAACAATTTTACAATAGAAAGTCCTAATCCAGTACTCCTTGAATTTCTTGATTTATCAGCTGCATAAAATTTATCAAATAATAAGATTATACTGCCATTTGAAAAAAGCATATGACGTATTGTGAGTTCCACATGAATAAATTTTTTTAAACGGGACAACCTAACTCTATGTGTATTTCAAATAATTTACTAACTATGGAGGACAACAATGAAGCTTTTTAAAAATGCACTATCTCTTATAATAATTTCAATATTACTCTTGCATAACATTGAAATCTCTGTATACGCCAGCCCAAATGTTAATTCTCAAAATCAAGTTAAGATTGCAGTATTCTTAAGCAATTTTAGTTCACCGTTTATTTCTAATTTTAAAAAAGATCTAGAGGAAGTTGAAAAAGAAAATAAAAATAGAATCCTGTTTACATTCTTTGATTCAAAAGGTAATGAAACTATTCAAAATCAAAATATTGATGAGTCATTCAATCAAAGCTTTGATCTTTTTGTGGTAGACTTGGTTAACTCTAGCACAAATTTTTCACAAAGTGCCCTTAGCAAAATATTCAGCCGTAATATTCCGCTAATTGTAACACTAATTCCAAGTGAACCAATAATAAATTGCATTAGAACTTATAATCGAGCTGTTATAATAGGTGCGGACGATGCCCAATCTGGTTCCCTTCAAGGAAAGATTCTTATTGACACATGGACTTCTAATAAAGAAACCCTAGATAGAAATAAAGATAATGTAATTCAGTATATTATTCTAAAAGGACCCATTGGCGATCCATCAACACCTTTAAGAAGTAAATATTCTATTCAAACAATTAATGATGCCGGTATAAAAACAGAAGAACTCTTATCGTCTACATGTAATTGGAATAAAGATTGTGCAAGAGACGACATACAATCTTCCATTCTAAATCTATATAGTAAGGTCGAGGTTATAATTTCTAATAATGACGCTATGGCTATTGGCGCTATTGAAGCACTTCAAAAATATGGTTTTAATAAAGGCGGCAATTCAAGATGCATTCCAGTTGTTGGTGTAGATGCAATACCAGAATCTAGGAAACTAATAGATCAGGGCATTATGACAGGTACAGTTATTCAAGATACTCGTGCTTATGCAGATGCCATACATTCTGTAGGACTGAATTTAATTTCTGGTGCTCATCCACTTAGTCATACAAACTATGAATTTGATGGAACTAGTCCTATACTCAAATTGACTTTTCAAGAATATATAAAAAAATAATAAATTTCTATTTTTATAAACTTTATTCTATAAATAATTTCTTATAAGTCATATAAATGTTTATACTCTCATAAAATTTATAATTAACATTTTCTTAAATGCAAATAGGAGAACTTCCTCCCATTCAGGTTTAGTTCTCCTATTTGCTCATAATATGTCATCATCTAAATTTCTAGCTGTTTGTTTCTCTAATTGTTTTATTGCATTTTTGCCCCCATTTTTTGCAATCTCTAATAGCTCTGAAAGACTTGATGAAATATCTCTACTTGCAAAAACTTCTAATAACATTGGCATATTAACTCCAGTTATGACCTCCATATCTTCCTTTTCTAATGCAATCATACTAGCAGCATTAAATGGACTTCCCCCGAAGAGATCAACCATGACTAAAATTCCTTCTGTACAATTTAATTCTTGTATAAGTTTATTGTATTTATCTAATAAATTTTCAATTCCCTCTCCTGGCTTAAACGTAACATATCCAATATTCTTTTGTTCTCCATAAATCATTTCTGCCGATTTAACTAACTCTTTAGATAAATCTCCATGAGTTCCTACAATTATTCCTATCATTTAAATTACCCCTTTTAAAGTTTTTTAGGTTAAGCTCTCTATATTAATGATATAATATGACATTATATTGTCAAGTTATATATTATATATTTATATGTGAGGTGATATTATGCAAATTAGCAGATTGTTTCAAATTATATATATTCTACTCAAAAGAAAATCCATAACAGCTAGGGAGCTATCAGAGCATTTCGAAGTATCTGTCAGAACAATTTATAGAGATATTGATGCTCTATGCCAAGCTGGAATTCCTATATATTCAAGTCAAGGTAAAGGAGGCGGTATTTCATTAGTAGATAAATTCATTTTTGATAAATCACTATTTTCTGAAGTTGAACAGGATAAAATTCTACTTGCTCTACAGAGCCTTTCCGCTGTAGGATATGATGATATTAATGACGTATTATCAAAATTGAGCAATCTTTTTCAGAAAAGTGATGTTAATTGGATTGAAGTTGATTTTTCTAATTGGGGTAGTGAAAGAAAACAAAAAGAGATCTTCAATCTAATAAAAGAATCAATACTAAAGCAAAAAGTAATCAATTTCTCATATTTTAGTGCTGACGGTATGAAAAGTAATAGGTATGTTGAACCTTTTAAATTGTTATTTAAAGATAAAGCCTGGTATCTACAAGGATATTGTCTTGAAAGAACAGCGTTTAGAACCTTTAAGATAACTCGAATGAATGATATTAATATTACAGATGAAAGTTGTATACATCAATATTTACAAGATCTTATGGATGATTCACCATCAGAAAAATTCAATGAACTAATTCATCTTAAACTAAAAATATCTTCAGAAGGTGCCTATAGAGTATACGATGATTTTGATGAAGAAAATATAACTATCGATAAAGATGGCTCTTACTCCATAGACATTTCGATGCCTGAGGGTGAATGGATTTATAATTATCTTCTTTCCTTCGGGACAATGTTAGAAATTATAGAGCCTATAGATATTCGAAACGAAATTATCAACCGCTTAGGTAACATGATAAATAAATATACTTCTAAAACTTGACATAATGTAGTCAAGTTTAGTTTATTACAATAATAATAAATAAAATTTAACTGTATAAGGATTACGTTATTAAAATATTTTAGTATATTTTAAATTCAAATTATAATAAAATATCAAGTTTTTTGATACAGTAGTTACAAGGAGATTATGAAATACTTATGAGTGAACCATTAAAAAATATTTATACGTTAGAATTTTTAAATGATTTTGCAAATAAAATACACAATGTTTATGCAGAATTTAATAAGAGCGATTTTGTTGCTTCAGTTTTAGCTTATCCGTGGGATGAATTACCTTTAAAGGCTCGTATTCATAGAATAGCTGAAATATTAGGTAACTACCTTCCTAATGATTTTGAAAATGCCCTAAATATCTTATTCTCTATTAATAAGAGTTGCGTAGGTTTTCCATATCTATTCTTTCCAGATTTTGTTGCTACTTATGGGAATCAAGAGAAGAACTTTGAGCTCTCTATGGATGCTTTAGAACGTTTCACTCAACAGTCATCTTCAGAGTTTGCGATTCGACCATTTTTATTGAGTGATCCTCGAGGTGTAATGGAATATATGATGAAATGGTCATTATCTCCTAATGAACATGTGCGACGTCTTTCAAGTGAAGGCTGTCGACCACGTCTTCCTTGGGGAATAGCTCTTCCGATGTTTAAAGCCGATCCATTACCTGTTTTTAAAGTGTTAGAAAATTTGAAAGAAGACGACTCTCTTTATGTTCGTAAGAGTGTTGCTAACAACCTTAATGACATTTCAAAAGATAATCCTGACGCTGTTTTAGCGATAGCGGAGAATTGGATATGTCATAATCAAAATACTGATTGGATTTTAAAACGCGGCTGCCGTACCCTTATTAAAAGAGCTAATCCCAAGGCAATGTCACTCTTTGGTTACACTAACTCTTCAGCTGAAAATCCCATATTTAGAAATGCCTCAATCTCTGCTCAACCTAACCAACTTAAAATTGGAGGCAGTTGTGAGTTAAATTATTCACTGGATATAGGCTGGGGTTCTCCAGTACATATCCGCTTGGAATATGGCATTGATTTTATAAAATCAAATGGTAAATCATCACGTAAATTATTCTTTTTATCTGACAAAACATTGTTACCTAATGCACATTTACAAGGTACGCGTATACATAGCTTTACAGATCTTACTGTCCGTAAGCACTATCCTGGCATTCATAAAATTGTTCTTATAGTTAACGGTATAGAGGCCGCACAGACTAAATTAAATATTTTAGGAGGCAAATATAATTATAAATAACCTACTATTGAAATTAAAAGAGAGAGACATCAATAATATTAAACAAACACTGTAAATGTATTATCGCAATATATATTGAATTCAAATGATATCCATATTACATGAATATTTTTACGAAGATTTCATATAATATAGATGTTTTCATGATTTAAACTATCCACTTTCAGCCCCATTATTGGGGCTTTTTTATTTATCCTGAAAATTATTTTTAACTTATAGATATACTTAGATTAAGTATAAACTTTTTCTTAAAACGTATAATACATTTATAAGTACACAGGATTGGAGGATTTAAATGAAAATATTAAAAAAGATATTAGCTATAACTGCAATTACCATAATATTTAGTACGGTACTTAGAAGCATCTTTCTCAATAATACAGCTATTGCAGAAGATTCTAAACAAAGAACTACTATTAGAGTTGGCCTGTTTTCGGCAGATCTTAATGATGATTACCTTATATTTCTCCGTAAAAATTTTGAAGATATACAAAATCAACATCCGAACGAAGTCATCTTTACATTTTATGATGCGAAATTCAATCAATCAACACAAAATGCCGAACTTGATACCAAACTTAATGAAGGAATTGATTTAATATTGCTAGATATGGTTAATGTTAACGATATAGGAGACTTAATTAATAAAATATCAAAATATGAAATTCCAGTAATAGTTTTTAATAGAGAACCACTTACAATGGATGCTATAAAATCATATAAAAAAGCCCTATATGTAGGTACTGATTCAAAACAAGCTGGTACTTTACAAGGTAAAATTATTACTGATGCTTGGAATAATCATAAAGATTTAATTGATAAAAATAAAGATAATGTATTACAATACATTATGCTTATTGGTGAAAGACTTAATAAAACATCTATAGATAGATCTGCATATTCTATTTCAACTATACAGCAGGCTGGAATTAAAACAGAGGAACTTGCGTCACCTGTTTTAAATTGGGATAGAGAAACAGCGCAAAATACTGTTGATGCATTATTCCTAAGACTTGGAAGTAAGGTGGAAGCAATAATTTCAAATGATGATTCTATGGCAATTGGTGCAACTAAAGCATTACAAAAATATGGCTATAACACTGGAAATAAATCCAAAGTAATTCCTATTGTTGGAGTAGATGGCGTTCCTGAAGCTAAAGAATTAATTTCAAAAGGCTTTATGTTAGGCTCTCCTGTTCAAGATACTAGTGTTATGGCTAACGCTATTTATACAATAGGTTCTAACTTAGTTCATGGAATAAATCCTATTGAAGGAACACCATACAAATTAGATGAATCTGGAGCTGCTATTCGTATACCATACGAAGAATATACTGGCCCAATGTTTCAATAAAAAATTAGATAATAAAAGCATATAATTTTTATAAATTTATTTTATTAACTAATAATTATTATTGACTAATTCAATTATTATGTATATAATAGTCTTAAAGATAACACTCTCATTTTTTTCTAATTATGTCAGCTAAATTTTAAACACATAGATTATTTTAATCTTAAAATATACACAAATAATAATTTTAAGATTCTTAGTCATTAAAAAGACATTTTAGAAATAAATTTAAAGAGTACAAGACTGTTGTAATGACAATTAAACTTGGTTATTTAGCAGAAAGCAAAACTTTATATCCAAGGTCTTGCAAAAAAAATCATGAAGAAATAGTCAAATAATTATAATTAAATTTAGGAGGTAATAAAATGACTGAATTGAAACAAGTGTATAAATGTGAAATTTGCGGTAATATTGTGGAGGTTGTTCATAATGCTGGAGGTACACTAGTATGTTGTAATCAGCCAATGAAGCTTAAAGCTGAAAATACTACTGATGGAGCAACAGAAAAGCACGTTCCTGTAATTGAAAAAGTTGAAGGTGGAGTTTTAGTAAAGGTAGGCTCTGTAGAACATCCTATGCTTGATAACCACTATATAGAATGGATTGAAATTCATACTGAAAGTAACGTATATAAAAAATTCTTAAAACCTGGTGAAAAGCCTGAGGCTTTCTTTAAGGTAGATGAACCTGTTCTTTTTGCTAGAGAATATTGCAACTTACATGGTTTGTGGGCTGAAAAAAATTCTTAATAAAAAACTTTTTATTTAAATGAATAGAAGTCTGTAGTCATTTGATTATTACTTACATATCTTAATCAAATGACTACAGACTTAATATTTTACTTAGAAAACTTCCACTTCAACATTAATACATAAATCCTTCTAAGAAAATAATATACTTTCATATAATACAAAGCAGATCCATTCATTATTTTTTATATTTTTAGTTAATGTATAAAAACAATGTGAACTTCAAATTAATGAAATTCACATTGTTTTTGAGCTTGTCTTTATTTAGGAGGCATTATTGTTGCTATGCCTTTAAGCACTTGAACACCATCTTGATTTGTACATATAGTACTTAATTTTATTCTATTTTTATCTTCAATTCTTTCTATCACTTCTACTTCAGCCTTAATTGTATCTCCTATTTTTACTGGAGCCGTAAATTTTAGTTCTTGTCCAAGATAAATTGAACCTGGACCTGGCAATTGCATTCCTAATACTGCAGATACTAAGCCAGCAGTTAACATTCCATGAGCAATTCTACCTTGAAACATTGTTTTTTCTGATTCAACTTGATTTATATGAGCCGGATTTAAATCTCCTGTTATTCCGGCATATAAATATACATCAGTTTCTGTAATAGTCTTTTGAAAAGATGCCTTATCTCCAATCTTTAATTCCTTTATAGTTAATCCTTTCACTAGTACTCCCCCTTCTTTGCTATATAATTTTCAAAATATTATTTGTAAGTATTTTCAATTCTAATTAAACAAAATGTAATAAGCTTTGTAATGCTATTAATGCAAATACAGTTCCTGTCTTTATGCAAGTGATTACAAATATATCTTTATATGATTGTTTATGAGTTAACCCTGCAATTCCAAGTAAAGTTATAACTGCACCATTATGAGGTAATGTATCCATTCCACCTGAAGCCATAGCAGCAACACGGTGAAGTAATTGTGGATCTATTCCAACACTATTTGCCCAAGTTAAATATTGTTTTCCAAAAGTATCAAGTGCTATACTCATTCCTCCTGAAGCAGAACCTGTAACTCCTGAAAGAACATTTACTGTAACTGCCTCTGAAAGTAATGGGCTTCCATCTGGGTTAATATTAGTTAAAGCATGAGCTATAGATTGAAATCCTGGTAAAGTTTTGATAACATTACCAAATCCTACTTCTGATGCTGTGTTCATAACTGCTAAAAGTGATCCAATTGCACCAGCATTAATTGCTGCAGCAAAGTTTCCTTTCATACGTTTTGGGTTAATTGATACTGCAAGAGTAATACCAATTACAAGTGCAATCATAAGAGCCCAGTTATTCATTGAACCTACAACACCAGCTTCCGGTATGTTGTATGGAGCTTTAGTTACCCAAGAAACGATATCCCATTTAGGAAATACAACTTTTTGAAGAACTAGAGTCACTATAAGTACCGATGCTAATGGTAATGCTGATATAAATGGATTCGGCAAGCTGCTGTCTTCAACAATTACAGGCTCTTGCTTATGGTTTGTTCCATATCCTTCTCCTTTTGCCTGAGCTTTGCGTTTGCACCATTCTAAGTAGGATACACCACAAACTAAAACCATAATTGCACCTAGAGTTCCAAATATAGGAGCTGCATATAAATCTGTATTAAAGAATTTCATTGGTATAGAATTTTGAATTTGAGGTGTTCCTGGAAGCGCGTCCATTGTGAATGTGAAAGCACCAACAGCAATAGTTGCAGGAACAAGTCTCTTTGGTATATCTGCTTCTTTAAATATAGAAGCTGCAAATGGATAAACAGCAAATGCTACAACGAAAAGACTTACTCCACCATAAGTTAGTATAGCTGCTGCTAGTATTACAGATAGCATAGCTCGTTTTTTTCCTAATTTATCTACTATAAATTTTGCTATTGATTTTGCTGCACCAGATTGCTCCATAACCTTACCAAATACTGCACCTAGTAAGAAGAACGGAAAGTAAACTTTTACATAGTTACCCAAGTTAGGTAAGAATATTTCCGTATAAGTTGGCATAATCGCCATTCCTGAAAATATAGCTGCCATAATCGCAAATATAGGTGCGAAAACAATAACTGAAAACCCCTTATAGGCCATAAACATTAAAAGTGCTAAGCTTAATAAAATTCCTATAACTGCCATATACAAAACCTCCGTTATTTTATTATTTTTCTTTTCAAATATTTTATCCGTATCCTATTCACTTATATTAGTTGTTACTTCAACTTCATAGGCTTATCTTTAAAAATTCTTTCATCCATTGTTTTTAAATTATTTGATATTATTGGCTTAAAGTCCATTTGATCAATAATATCCTTTTGTAAATCTACCCCTGGAGCTATTTCTTCTAATGTTACTCCATCTTTTGTTAATCTGAAAACTGCTCTTTCAGTTATATATAATACCGGTTGATTCACATCTCTAGCATAATCTCCACTGAATGTAATTTGTTCAACGTTCTTAATAAACTTCTTTGACCTTCCCTCATTTTCGATTACTAACTTGCCATCAGCAACATTAATTTTAAGTCCTCCTGCTGTAAATGTCCCACAGAATATAACCTTTTTTGAATTTTGAGTTATATTTATAAATCCTCCACACCCAGCTATCTTAGGGCCAAATTTACTTACATTTATATTGCCTTTTTCATCGCATTGAGCTAGTCCCAAAAATGCTACATCTAACCCTCCGCCATCATAAAAATCAAATTGAGATGATTGATCTATAATGCTATCTGGATTTATAGCTGCACCAAAACTTAAACCTCCTGCTGGAATTCCACCAATTGGGCCAGATTCAATAGTTAATCTCATTGTATCTCCTATTCCTTCTTCATTGGCAACCATTGAAATTCCCTCCGGCATACCTATACCAAGATTAGTTACTGCATTTGGTATAAGTTCCATTGCACAACGCCTTGCTATTATTTTTCTCTCATCCATTGAAAGACATTCGATAGAATCTACTGGCATTCTTATTTCTCCACTATAGGCTGGATTAAATGCTTCAGCAAATGTCTGCATATGGTCTTCACTGTTAGCTACAACTATAGCATCTACAAGTATTCCAGGGATTTTTACAAGCTTTGGATCTAAAGTTCCCTTAGAGACTATTTTCTCAACCTGAAGAATTACTTTTCCACCAGAATTTTTTGCTGCCTGTGCCATAGCTAAACCATCTAGTGTTGCTGCTTCCTTTTGAAGAGTTGCATTTCCATCTTCATCTGCATATGTTGCTCTTAATATAGATACATCTATAGGAAATGCTTTGTAGTAGAGATATTCCTTATTATCAATTTCGATAACCTTTACAACGTCCTCTGTTGTACATTCATTTAATTTTCCTCCCTCAACTCTTGGATCTACGAAAGTCTTTAAACCAACATGAGTAATTGTACCTGGTTTACCTGCCGCAATATCTCTATAAAGGCTAGATATTACTCCTTGTGGAAGATTGTAAGCCTTTATTTTGTTTTCAATTGCGAGCTTTTGGATCTTAGGAGCTAATCCCCAATGACCACCTATTACCTTTGAAAGAAGACCTTCTTGTCCTAAATGATTCAAACCTTTTTCTTTACCATCTCCTTGTCCCGCTGCATAAACAAGAGTTAAATTATTAGGGGCACCTTGTTCTAAGTATATTTCCTTAAGTTTCTTAGAAACCCCTTCTGCATGTCCAGCACCTATAAATCCACCAAATGCAACAGTGTCTCCACTTTTGATTAAGGAGATTGCTTGTTCGACTGACATTATCTTGTTCATCTTTGCTCCTCCTTTTCACACTTTTATATACTCCATAAAGCAAGAGTGTAATATTTTATTTATAATTCCTTTTACACTTATTTATATAAGCAATATCCGTGCCAAGATTTCGAGCATGTATTCAACGTAAAACTGCGCTTTTCTATAAGTAATTTCATAAAAAATTCTTAATAATAGAAAGTTTTTGTTCGTTATTTCGTACAATTTCTTGAGTAAACATTTACATTATGTGCGATTTTCCGTACAATTATTTTTCATAAAAAACATAGTTGTTCGTAAGAACGAACAACTATGTCTGTATTTTATATTTTTCTATTTTCTCATATAAACTAGTACGCCCTATATCAAGAATTTTTGCTGCCTTAGTTTTATTACCATCCGCAGCCCTAAGGGCAAGAATAATAGCATTTTTTTCACTTTCAGCAAGAATATCTTGAAGCTTCTTAGGAACCATTGAAACCTTTTTGCCTGTGATCTCTTTCGGTAAATCTTTCACTTCAATAATCTCACTATTCTCCATAATGTTTATAGCCCGCTCTAATATATTTTCTAATTCCCTTACATTACCCTTCCATTCATAGGTTTTAAGATATTGTTCAGCCTCCTTAGAGATTCCTCTAACCTTCTTATCTAAATCAACTGAAAGCTTTTTTATTAAATGATTAGAAATAAGTATTATGTCATTTCCTCTTTCTCTTAAAGGTGGAATTTCAATTGTTACGACATTAAGTCTATAATATAAATCTTCACGAAACTTACCTTCTTCAACTAATCTTTCAAGATTTCTATTTGTTGCAGCAATTATTCTAATATTAATCTTTTTACTAGCTACGCCACCAACCTTTTCAACTTCTCTTTCTTGAATAACTCTTAATAGCTTTACCTGCATATGGAGAGGCATATCTCCAATCTCATCTAGAAATATAGTACCTTCATTTGCAATCTCGAATTTTCCTATCTTACCTTCTTTTTTGGCACCTGTAAAAGCTCCTGCTTCGTAGCCAAATAATTCTGATTCAAGTAAATCACTTGGAATTGCTGCACAATTAACTTTAACAAATGGCCCTTCATGTCTATTACTTTCCGAATGTATTGCATGTGCAAAGATTTCTTTACCTGTCCCGCTTTCCCCTAAAATTAGAACATTTGAATTTGTATGAGCTGCTTTTTCAACTATGGCTTTAGCCATAACAATAGGTTCACTCTCACCTATAATATTTTCAAGCGAATAATTTGCTTTATTGAATTCTCTAAACCTTGATTTATAAGTAGCTAATTCCTTTTCTATAACGCTTATTCGTTTATAAAGGCTATTTAATTCTTTTACATTTCTAAATAAGACCTTACCCACTACCCCAATAATTTCTCCATTTTTTACTATTGGTATTCTTGAGGCTATCATATAGCTTCCTTTTATCTTATGAAGTTGTGCTACTTCTTCTTTTCCAGTTTCTAATACTATTGGCATTCTAGTATTTTCTATCACTTCATTTACATGCCTGCCGATAGCATCCTCCCTCTTAATCCCTAAAAATTCTGTATAGGCATTACTGATCATAGTAACTATCCCCTGCTTATCAATGATAATCATTCCATCATAAGCAGTTTCAATTACAGTATTTAGTATTTCTTTGCTATCCCTCTCTTCCTCAAGCTTATGAATTAACTGACTATAATTTGTTACATTACTAAAAATCAGCATTGATCCTTGTGTATTAGTATTTTCTCCAAAAGGTATGATACTCAAAATCAAATTCAATTCATTAACTACTATCGGCCTTTTAATTTCCTCTTTTTTAGTTGACAGAAAGTATTCTATATCTGGATCTGGCATTATTTCATTAATATTCTTGCCTAAACCACCTTTACTATCTATATCAAAAAGAATACTAGCCGCTTCATTAATAAAAAGTATTTTGCTGTTACTATCAACTGCAATTATTGCATTAAACATATTATCTAATATTACTTCAAGCTTACTAATATAATTTTTGAATAATGGTTTGTTGCTCATGTAACACCTTCTCTCTTAAATCTTATTTTTAAGTATTTTACTAAAGATTCCAAGTAAATACAAGTGATAAAGTAACTATTCTGGAACATGGTTTTCAGCTTTATATTCCCATTTATAAGCCTTCCACATATACTTTTATTAAATACAAATAAAACTTTTAAAAATCTAGATACTCGCCTTTAAAACTATATTTATGTGCTAACTTACCAAAATCATAAATATTTTGATTCCGAAAAACTATAAAAATTCAATCTAAAACTCCTAATATCTGCAACGCATTGTACTTAGATCATGAGACACTTAAATTAAATATAAATATTTTATAAGCATTTAGAAAGGACTGATAGAAATAAAAAGAATAACTTCATCTTATTATTCATCTAATACAGCTAAATATAGAATAGTAGGATATATACACGGTGCCACCACTAATGTAAATCCTAACAAATTAACTCATATTAATTATGCTTTTGGAAGTATTATAAACAGTTCAATTTTTATTCCTAATGATCAAAATTTAATGAATTTAGTATCATTAAAATCTCAAAATCCAAAATTAATGGTCATCCTTTCAATAGGTGGGTGGGGGGCTGAAGGCTTTTCCGATGCAGCATATTTAGAGTCATCACGAAGTAGTTTTGCAAATAGCTGCCTGGATATCGTAAATAAATATGGTATAGATGGAATAGACATTGATTGGGAATATCCTGTTAGCGGCTCTTGTAACCTAATTAAATGTACTCCTAAAGATAAAGAAAATTTCACGCTTTTACTTAAATCTATACGTAACAAAATTGGAACGAATAAAATACTCAGTATTGCAGCTGGAGCAGATAAATTTTACATTAATAATGTTGAAATTAATGAAATATTAAATATCTGCGATTATATAAATTTAATGACTTATGACTTTGGTTATAATACTCATAATGCAAATCTTTATCCAACTTCTTCCCCCTATGGATCAGGTTTTAGCTGTGATGAGTCAGTAAACATATTTTTGCAGGCAGGTGTTCCAGCTATGAAAATTAATTTAGGCATTCCTTTTTATGGGTATTATGGTCATGAATATCTTTCATATGGAAATCTACTTGAAAATTATATAAATAAAAATGGTTGGACTAGATACTGGGATTATGAAGCAAAAGCTGCTTATTTAAAAAATTATGATTCATTTATTACTTATGAGGATGAAGAATCAATTGACTATAAAGTTAAATATATAAAATCAAAAGGCCTCGGTGGCGCAATGTTTTGGGAATATAATCAAGATTACAATGATATTCTTCTAAATAAATTATGGACAGGTTTAAACGAATAATATTACATGCATAAAAAATAAAAATAGGATGTAACTTAATTCATCCTATTCTTATAAATATATATCTTTTAAAATACCATTTAATTTAATTTTTGAAATACTAATTTATTAAATTTAGTTTTTAATCTTTTCTGAAATACCAAATTACGAATTTTTCGCTCGTGAACTTAAAACTACTAAAACATAAATTATCTTAAAATAATGTCTTCAAGTAATTAGAAATCAAAATTATCTGGATCAGGTCCTACCCTAAAATCTTCATTTAATGAATTTATTTTTTCTACTTCTTCGTCAGTTAAATCAAAATCAAATATTTTTGAATTTTCTATTATTCTGCTTTCATTTATAGACTTAGGAATAGTCACAACATCATTTTGAATATCCCAACGTAATATTACTTGTGCAACAGATTTATTATGGCTTTTAGCAATCTCTTTTAATACTTCATTATCAAATAACTTGCCAACCATAAGTGGTGACCATGCTTCAACTTGAATATTATTTTGTTTACAAAACTCTCTCACCTTCATTTGTGTTAAGCGAGGATGAAATTCTATTTGATTTACCATTGGGTTAATTTCTGAATCCTTCATTAAATCCTCAAGATGGCTTACTTGAAAATTGCTTACTCCTATAGACTTTATTTTTCCCTGTTTATATAAGTATTCTAAAGCTCTCCAAGCATCCTTATATTTTCCTGCTACAGGCCAATGTATAAGATATAAATCTAAGTAATCAAGGCCAAGCCTATTTAAACTTTCATCATATGCCCTTATTGCAGACTCATATCCTAAATCAGCGTTCCAAACCTTAGATGTTATAAATAAATCTTCTCTGGAAATGCCAGCTTCTTTTATCCCTTCTGCAATTCCTTTTCCCATACTCACTTCATTGCCATAAACAGCTGCACCATCAATACTTCTATAACCATGTTTTATTGCAGCCCTTACTGCATTAGCTAGTTCTGGAGTATCTTCTGCTCTAAAAACACCAAGACCTAATAATGGCATTTTTACACCATTACTTAAAGTTACTGTTTTATCAAACTTACTTATCATACTCTCCTCCTCCTTATAATTTATTAATTTAGTCCTTGTTATTTTAAACTCTATCTTATGAAATTAGTAAATACTTTCTCTTCACCTTTACTTTCTTCTACATTAGCTTTCCCAGAATCAGCAAGTTTTAATAACCATGCCATGTTCTTTCCTAAAACTCTCATTATCTGCATTCCTTCTTCATCCTGAACTGCTTCTCCTGGTGCTGTACCGTGAACTACGTTCCAATAGTTTGATGTTGGCATTAACATCTCAGAATAATTAAGATAATTATTTAACTGGGTAAATGTTGGAACTCCACCAGACCTTCTAACTGCGACAACACTTGCACCTACTTTGTGTCTAAGCATGCCATTATTTACAGATGTAACGTAAAACGCACGATCTAAAAATGATTTCATAGTTCCTGCTATGGCAGAATAATGCACTGGAGAGCCTAGAATGATTCCATCAGCTTCTTTCATCTTTTGAATCCAATCGTTAACTTCATCATTCTGCATAACACACTTTTCGTTCATATTTCTGGCACATCCGCCACAAGCCATACATCCACGTATAACCTTATTTCCAACATGAACTATTTCTACATCTATATTCTCTTTCTTTAATTCTTCTGCTACAGCTTTTATTGCCTCGTAAGTATTTCCATTCTTTTTAGGACTTCCATTAAAAGCAACTACTTTCATAATACATACCTCCATAATATTAAGATCATGATGTGATTATATAACTCAGTAATGTAAGTAACAAGTACGCACTTTTTAGTTAGACAACTTACTTTTTGGTAAGAATTATTGAATAACCTACATGTAAGGTCATAATAAATTTTTCATAAAACAATGATATCCTTATTATAATTCGCAATATATAACTTATTCTAATAGTCATGGGAAAATAGCCATTATCCCATACAATCTTCCAAGATTATTAATAACATACATTTTACTTAATTGATTTGATATTATAAGATAGGTTGTTTATACTAATATCTAGTAACATTTATAAATATTAAAAAATGAAAGCGGGTAACTAAATGGTAAATTATAACGGAAGAAGTTATGTGTGCTTATTAGATTTTGCAATGGATTTTATAAGAGGAAAATGGAAGGCAGTTTTATTATGTCATTTATATAATGAACCAAAAAGATTCCTAGAACTTCAACGAATGACTGAAGGAATAAGTCAAAAAGTGTTAAATGAAAAACTTAAAGAATTAGAAAATGATGAACTTGTATGTAAAAAGGTTTATGCAGAAATTCCACCAAAAGTTGAATACTCCCTCACTAATAAAGGAAAAGAGCTTACTAGTATTATTAAGCAAATTGAGTCTTGGTCGGTTAAACACTACCCTGAATTAGATAATAAATGTGTTTAATTCTATTACTTTTCTATAATTAAAATAAAGAAGAACCTTCTCCTTTATAGCTGATTCTTCTTTATTCTTTAAATGCATCAGTCTTGTCTTTTTACTAATTATTTTATTGCATAATTTATTTCAATGCCCTTCCTCTGTCTCATCTACTATTATACTTTTTTATGTCTTTAAATATGTTACTACTTGTTAGTATTATAACTATAGCATTTCTAAATATTTATTATTGATTTCATGGCTACCATCACTCATAATAATTTAACCATATTAATATTATTATAAAAAATTATTTAACCCACCTTAAATTTCAAGATATCTTATAACCATATTTGGTTATATTTTTAGTTTTTTCTGCATTTTTCTTTATTTTCTCTCAATTTTTTAATTTTAATTTCGATTATTATAAATATATAGATTCTACATAATATAATTCATTTTACATCGTGTTATTTGGTTTGCAATAGCTGGTAGTTTAAACTAAATTTCTATGAATTAAAATCAAGGAGTATGTAGACTTTTAATTACAACTTTTCTCAAATATAAACTATTTATATTGAACTTTTAATGGAGGTGGGAAAATAAAAAACTTTCGCATAAAAAAATAAAGAGGGGTTGATTTAATGATTTGGTTTAAAAATTTAAAAATATCGCATAAACTTATTTCTACTTTTATTTTTGTTTCAATTTTGGTATGTATTGTTGGTTTTATTGGATTATATAATATGAATATAATTAATAACAATGCAACTTCCATGCATGATTATAACTTGGCCTCAATAAATAACTTAACTACTTTAAAGCAAAATATTTCTGATATACGTTCAGATTTGCTAAAACTTGCTTATCAAAGAAATGTCAGCGAAAAAGATACAGTAAAAAAAGACATTAAAGACTTAATTGACGAGAATAATGACCTTATAAAAATATATGAAAGCACTTTAATCTCTGAATCTGAGAAACCTGCATTCTCAAACCTTAAAGAAAACTTTAATAAATATGTTGATTTATCTAACTCAATAATAAAATACGTAGATGAGAATAATTTTAGTGAAGCTGATGAAAATTATTCTAAAGTTACCGAAACCAGAAAAAATATATATTTGAGCATGGATGAATTAATAAAAAATAATGTTAACCAAGCCGATGCTTCTTATTCTGAAAATAACTCAACTTTTAAAAGATCTTTATACATAACAATCTCAATAATACTTATTAGTTTACTACTAGCTGTTATTTTAGGTTTATCAATTTCATTTATGATTTCAAAACAAGTAAAAAGAGTTTTAATCTTTGCTGAAGCTATTGGTAGTGGTGATTTAACTAAAACTATAACTGTTGACTCTAAAGACGAAATAGGTAATCTTTCAATGGCATTAAACAATGCAAAAGAAAATATACAGAATTTAATTGTTGAAATAATGAACAGCTCAAGTGATATAAGCGCCACAAGCGAAGAACTTTCTGCTACTACTGAAGAAATTGCTTCTAAAATGGAAATTGTGAATGAATCCACAGAGCATATATCTAAAGGTGTTCAAGATTTAAGTGCTACTACAGAAGAAGTAACTGCATCAACAGAAGAAATAAGTAGCGCCATAAATTCCATTGCTAAAGATGCAGAAAATTCATTAGCATCAGTAAATGAAATAAAAGAACGTGCTTATAATATTAGAAATAAATCTTCAAAAAGTATTGAAGAAAGTAATTTAATTTATGATAAAAATCGTTTAAACATTTTAGAATCAATTGAAAATTCTAAAATAGTGTCAGAAGTTAGAATAATGGCAAATTCTATTGGAAGTATAGCAGAGCAGACAAATTTATTAGCTCTAAATGCTGCTATTGAAGCCGCTAGAGCTGGTGAACATGGAAAAGGTTTTGCAGTAGTTGCTGACGAAGTTAGAAAACTTGCTGAACAATCTTCCAATGCAGTTTATAATATTCAAACCATGGTATCACAAGTTGAAGCTTCTGTGGAAAGTCTATCAAAAAGTGGACAAGATGTTCTTGAATTTATGGCTGACAATGTTAAACCTAATTATGAACTCCTTATGAATACAGGAATTGAATATGAAAAGGATTCTGAATTTATAAGTAATATTATAGATAAATCTGCCACTTCTTCAAAACAAATGGATGAAGTTATAATGCAGATAAGCGGTGCAATACAAAATGTATCTTCAGTAGCTCAAGAATCTGCCTCAAATACAGAAGAAATATTAAATAGCATTACTGAAGTTACCTTTGCTCTTTCAGATGTTACAAAATCTGCTCAAAGCCAAGCTGAACTTTCACAAAAACTTAATGAAATGATTCAAAGATTTAAGATATAATACAAAATCAAAATAATTTATGAAAATTTAAAATTATCTTTGCAAATCTCATATAAAATGTAAAATAGCCTTTACAAATTTTATTTGATAATATAATAAATTATCAAATAAAATTGGCATAGGCTATTTCTTTTTTGTAATAGACATGGAAGCACAAGTTCAAGGCTTCTAGGCTCATACTCATGGAATCATTAGTCTATCACGGGTGAATTTATTCCAGCTACCCAAACTAATTATCTGCTGATTGATTCATGGTATGCGTTAGCAAATATTTTGCTAACGCTTCAGTAAATGGGTATCACAGCATATGAATAATCAAATCTAATAGAGTTATATATCCTGGTAGCATTAAAACTGATGTTAATAACTTTCCAGAATATATTAATTCCGAATTAGGACTAGTAGCTTAAGGTTTTCCTATTTAGTGCCAAGCCTAGTTTCATTAATTTCTATACTGTATTCTAAATCTGCATATGCTTTTATCGAAAAACCATCTACCTTACCTGTATATGAACTAATAAATATCTCCACTTTTTTAGAAGAATCATTTTCATCTTGATAAAAAAGGCGATGCCCAGCTGTAAGTATACATTTAGGTTTTTCTATATCCCCTAGCTTATGCTGCTTAATAAAATCTTCAGCTGTATTTTTTAATTGTTCTTGGGACATTGTTAACTTAGATCTAGATTTATCAAGATATCCTTCACTAACTAATACAGTATCTATCTCCTTTGTATTTTCATTAAAATCAAACATATAGCATTTATCTTCATTAATTCCAACCCATCCAGTTTGAACCATTCCGTGCTTTAATTTTGCTACCCTATCCTTAAGTCCATTATCATTTTCTTCAGCATAAGCCATTTCCTTATCATATTCTTCCTTAGATATTTCTTTCTTATCATATGAATCTTGTATATCTTTTTTTTCTAATGGCTTTATTGCATCCAAAGTTTTTTCATTTAATATACATGCACTAAACTTAAAATCATCATTTTCTTCAACTGATGATATGTTAAAATAATCTTTTAAAATATCTAAGGATTTCTGCCTATAAGCTTCCTTCTCATCACCAGTTATTTTTCCTGTACCATCATCTTGAGAAACTGATGAAGTATCCTCTTTAGTGTAGACAACATTTTGTTTTATAGTATCTGCAAAAGCTCCTTTCATATTAATTTGATTAAATATAGCAAAAGTAGATGCTACTACTCCTACTGTTAACAATACTGCTACTATTTTTTTAGAATGCACAATAATCCCTCCATAATATATTTTTTAATTGTGCGTAAGTACTTACCCCACTCTTTAAGTATAAAATTTGAATGTCCCAAAAGTTTATTATAGTTGTGAAATAGTTGTAAACTTACATATACTTCACTAATAAACTCAATCAAAAATCCAGAACTCTCTATTTCTATTTACGATTATTTTTATTCAAACTATCTAAAACTATTTTTAAGATATGTATATAAGTTACGTTCGTACCTTTTAATTCACATGCTTATCATTTATTTCAGCAATATGACTATTAAAAATTAAAGTAACTTCCGTTCCTATACCTAAATTACTATTTATTTTAATATCTGCATTATGAACCTCTGCTATCTTTTTACATATAGAAAGACCTATTCCAGCTCCATTATTTTTTCTACTTCTAGCTTTATCAACCACATAAAATGGCTGCCAAAGTTTATCTAAATGTTCTTTGGCTATTCCTAAACCTGAATCTACAACAGATAGGTGAGTTTTACTCTGAAAAGTGTATATTTTTATATATATTTTCGAATTATTTTTAGATGCTTTTATAGCATTTTCAACTAGATTAGATAATGCCATAGTAATTAGATCCTTTTCTATATCTAGTACGCAATCCTCTCCTTCAATAATTAGGTCTATATTTTTATCTTTAAGTTTACTAGATAACAATCTTCTAACCTCGTTTATTATAGTAGATATTTTTTCAGGCATTAACTCGATTTCTTGAGTCTTTGTATAAATTAAATCCATCATTTTAAAAGCCATCTTTTCAAGCCTTTTTCCTTCTTTATATATGTAATCCGAAGCTTCAACAAATACCTCTTCATTATATTTTGATGTTCTAATTAGATTTGCATATCCAATTATTGAAGTTAAAGGTGTCTTAAGTTCATGAGTCAGATTATTTATAAAGGTTTCCTTCTCAATATTAGATGTTTCAAGTTCGTTTATTTTATCTTCTATTGTCTGTGCCATAAGATTAAAATTATTGGAAAGCACGCTAAACTCATCTCTTGATTTAATTTTCACCCTTTCTGAATACTGGCCAAGGGATATTTTCTGGGTCGAAGCTATTAATGTATTTATTGGTTTTGTTATTAATTTGCTTATAAAAAACATAAATATAGCAAAAATAGAACAGATTAAAATATCTAATTTCATAAAGAGAGCATATTGATTTATTTTTTCAGAATATATATTTGAAATATCTTTCGCATAGTGTACTTTTATTGGATAGTCATATACATTAACTAAGCTACTAGCGTACAAATACTGTTTACCATCTACTGTCCTAATAATATAGTTAGTTTTTCCTGGCAAAAGGTCTTCTAGTTCATCCTTTTCGTTTGAAAATGGAAATTTCATGTCTGAAAATAATATATTATTCCTAGAATCCAAAATTTCTACGTCTCCATGCTGTTCTGCTCCACTATTAGTAGCCTTATTATATTCATCCATTAAAGTCCCAATTAATATATTTATATCGTAGGTATTACTTGAATAGATTTTCTGCATATACATAGAATTAACACTTAATTGTGAAGAAGCAAATTTTTGTTCTGCAAGGCATTTATCAACTTCTTTTTCTAGCAGATCATTATGAAGTTTTTGTATCAATATAAATCCAGCTATGTTCAAAGTGAATACAAGTAATAGTAACGAAAAAAGATATATTTTAAGCCACAACTTCATGTATTTCACTCCTCTAACCTATATCCAATTTTATATACAGTTTTTATGTTATCCCCAATATCAAGCTTTTTTCTTATTTTTTGTATATGAGTATCTATTGTTCTGGTCTCCCCCATATACTCATATCCCCAAATTTTTTCTAATAAATACTCCCTAGATAATGCCATATTTTTATTTTTCACAAGCAAAAGTATGAGCTCAAATTCCTTTAAAGTAAGATCAATTGTCTCATCTCCATTTTTTATAATTCTTTCGTCTTCATATATTTTTAGTCTTTTAAATTCTATACAGTTATTATTTTTTGAATATCTTCTTAGTACTATTTCAATTCTTGCTAATAATTCAACTGTTTCAAATGGTTTAACAATATAATCTTCTGCACCAGATTTTAAGCCAGTTATTTTATCAACAAGTCCATTTTTAGCGGTCAGAAATATTACTGGTATATTTAAACCTCTTATTCTCTTCATTAATTCAAAGCCATCTATACCTGGCAGCATAATATCCATAAGTACAAGATCAAAAGACTCTTTTTTAATTAAGTTAAAAGCCTCCATTCCATCAAATACCTGCTTGCATTGGTAGCCAGCTATTCCTAGGCTTATCCGTATTAAATTAGATATAGCTTCATCATCTTCTACAATTAAAATATTTATCTTCAATTATGTATTTCCCCCTAATAACTAACGTGATATTTTAAAGTAAATTCTTCAATTTAGCTTTCATCTCCATTATATAACATAACTTCCAAAGAAATTGCAAAATAGTTGTAAAATAAATTTAGACCTTATTTCATATACTCACTCAAGATAGCTAAATCATGCTTACTTCATAATAGGCCTAAGCCCTTAAATTTTCACAATGTTTAAAATATTTAAATAAGCTTATTTTATCCCTTAAGATTTTATGATATATTTTGGCACTAAAAAATACTTAGAGTTCGTATTTCCCTAAGTATTTTCTGTTTGCATAATTAATCTAACTAACTTCATACTTTATCTTCTTAAGTTATACCCTTACACGTCTTAAAAGTCATCCATTATTTATATTAAAGAGATTTTACATAAATGTTTTTTGAAAGCTCATTTAATTTTTTCATATCTAGTATATTTATCTTCTTATTTTCACACTTTATGATTCCCTGTGATTCCAATTCTTTAAACGTTCTATTTAAATGCCTGTAAGTCGTTCCTAAAAATTCAGCAATCTCTAAATAAGATGAATTTAAAATTATGTAACTTTCATCTATTATATGTTCCATCAAATAACTAGATAACCTATTAATAAGTGGATACACAAAATTATATGAGCTATTATTAATAGTTACATAAAGTTTTTCACTTAAGGAATCTACTAAATGATGTAAAAACTTTGTATTATCGAAATAGTTTTCTCTTAATATATCTGATGGAATTCCTATTAAATAAGTATCTTCTACTGCAATAATATTGCAAAGTATAGGAATGTTTTTTAAAAGTTCTAAATCTCCTACAGTATTAAAATCTCTATAAAATTTTAATAGCATTGATTTACCATTTTCAAAAGGATAAAACACTTTAATTTTCCCATCTACAATTAGATAATAATATTCAAGTTTTTCTTCTGACTTCATTATATATTCTTCTTTTTCATAGAAATGAAGCTGAAAATGTTTTAGTATCGTGTCATCAAATATGCTTTGTATGTTATGCTTTTTAATATAATAATTTAAAAGTTTATTATCTAAATTTTTTTTCATAGACTCTCCTAACATGACTTATGTCATTTTCAAATTCCTATAAATATATTATTTTATTAACAGGACATTGTAAATAAAATTAAATTTTGATTTTTACAAATTTATATACAACTATACGGAGGACATATTATGAACTATGAAGTTATACTATTTGATGCAGACGATACTTTATTTGATTTCAAAAAATCTGAAAGAGAGGCTTTCAAAAACACTATACTCGAATTTAATATCAATTACGATGAAAATTACCACTTAAAAATATATCACGATATAAATACTGCTATATGGAAAGAGTTTGAACAAGGCTTAATTACTCAGGAAAAACTTAAGGTAGAAAGATTTAAAAGACTTGCGGATAAACTTAAAATTTCTTTTGATGAAATTGAATTTGCTAAATCATATATGAAAAACTTGTCTAACTGCTCCTTTTTATTTGATGGCAGCCTAGAGCTTATAGAGCATTTGAGTAAAAGCTATAAACTCTTAATAATTACCAACGGTCTCACAGCTGTACAAGAAAATAGAATTAGAAAGTCAATTATATCAAAACATTTTGAAGCTGTAGTGATATCTGAGGAAATCTCCATCTCAAAACCTAATCCAGAAATATTTGAACATGCTTTAAAAAATATACATCATACTAATAAAAATACGGTCCTTATGGTTGGAGATAGCTTAACTTCTGATATTCAAGGCGGGATAAATTTCGATATAGATACCTGCTGGTATAATCCAGATAAACTTGAGAATAATTCAAAGATAATCCCTAATTATGAAATCTATAGTTTTGAAGAACTTGAACATTTACTGCTTAATTCTTAGAATTTACTAGTATATTTTTAGGACATGCTTAATCTTTATGCACATATAATATTTATAAATAAATCTAAAGCAAAATGACACCAAACTTTCATTATACGAAATTCTGTAATTTTCTTTAAAATAAAGAAGACTAACAGAATAATTCAACTTCAATCTGTTAGTCTTCCAGATCTAAAATATTATATTAAATATTGTTATTTTCCTTAATTCTTACTTGTTGCATTGTTTTCAGATGATTGATTTACTTGATTATTTGCTGTGTTTTGACTATCTGAAATATTTTTATTGTCTGCACCAACAATATTTATATTTTGACCAGTAGTTAAGTATTTTGAGAATATAAATGTTAAAGTGGTAAAATCATATTTTTTATCTCCAATAATAATTGAATCTTGCACTAATTTTCCACTTCCATCAAAGTAATACCACATTCCGTTATTCTTCAACCAAGAATTTGATGCCATAACTCCATTTGTCCAAAAATAATACCAATTTCCATTATACTCCATCCATTGGTTTGTTATTGAACCATCTTCCTTAAAATAATACCAGTCTCCATTGATTTGTTTCCATCCTTTAGCTTTTACACCATTCTCTACCCAATAAGAATGTTTATATTTATCTTGCTTCCAAGTCGCAGAAGCTGATACTGGAATAATCCCTATCACTGATATGGCCAGTAATGATGATATTATTAACCTTTTTACCATTTTATCGTCCCCTATCCATTCAATTAATAATATTATTATATCATATTAATATTACATTTTATTCTAATTTTTTTCAATTATAATCAATTCTTACTTTAGTGTTTTATAACTTCCATATTAAAAATATAACTGCATAAAAATCCACTTACTATGTATATAAAAAATTTTTTTCTACTATTGACGGCTTATACCATGTCGTAGTAAAATTAAGGCGGAAAACAAAAGCTAAATAAAAACTTTGTTAGGTGAGGCTCCTATATAGATACATGCTGCTGCCCGGAAACGTCGAAAGACGCCAATGGGTCAACAGGTATTACCGGATTAAGGTTCTACTTAATGTAGCCGAAAACCATATGGTTTTCTATGCTCTATAGTGCTAAAACTCAACGAGTGAAGGTGTTAATACAACAAATGTACTTTGCGCTACTGCATTCCGTATATTTGTATAATGTTGTGTTTGATTATTGTGCCCTTCACTTATGGTGAAGGGCTTTTATTATTTTTTAAAGGAGGTGTATCCAGTGGATGACCATGATACGGAAAGTTGTAATATACATTTTTATTTAAATTCAAGCAATAATATTTTTAGGGCATTAATTGGATACTCTCTTTATGCCCTGAATTGAAAGGGTGAAAAACATGGAAAAAATAACAAATTTCTTTGTAAGTAAAATTATTCATAAAGAAATTCATAATATTTCTGGCCAAATAATTGGTAAACTAAATGACCTTATTCTTGATTTTAGTCAAGAAAAACCAACTGTAGTATATATACAAATTACAAATTGGAAAAAATCTTTTTATCTATCTGCTGATGCGCTAGATATATTCAAAGATGAAAAAGAAAAGTATCATATTAAAATTAATAGCGAGAGCCTTACAATAAAGTTTCCTGGTGAAGATGATATTTTTTTAGTAAGAGATTTCTTAGATAAACAAATAGTAGACATAAACGGCAAAAAAGTAGAACGTGTAAATGATGTACGACTTGGAAATATAAATTCCAAATGGCAGCTTGTTGCCGTTGATATAGGAACTAGAGGATTACTCAGGCGTCTTGGTGTAGAATATCCTTTTATAATATTAACAGAAGCTTTAAAGTATAGATTAAGAAACAAGTTAATTATATGGGATGATGTGCAGACTTTGTCTACTGGGGTTAACAATCTACAACTTCAAATGCCAGCAAGCAAAATTGAAACTCTACACGCAGCAGATTTAGCAGATATAATCGAAGATCTTGATACCAAAAGCAGAGATATATTATTTCACAGCTTAAACAATCAAAAAGCTGCTGAAGTTCTCGAGGAAATCGAAACTGATGTTCAAGTAAATTTATTAAAATCTATGTCTGATGAAAAAGCTTCTGATATACTTGAGATTATGCCTTCTGATGAAATAGCTGATATTTTAGAAGAGATGGATGAAGATAGAGTTGAAAAACTATTAACACACATGGACGAAGAAAGTCAGGATGAAATTAGAGAGCTTATGGAATACGAAAAAGAAACTGTAGGAAGTATTATGTCAAAAGATTTTCTAACCTTCTTACCTGATGTAACTGTAAGTGATGTATTTAAGTGGATTCAAGGAAATGCGCCTGATGAAGATGAAAGTTATTATATATATATAACAAATGATAAAGATAATCTTATTGGGGTTACTTCTTTATTCTCACTTATTACTTCAAAACCAGATACAAAACTTTATAATATAATGACAACTAGACCTGAAAGTTTAAGGGATACGGATGAAATAGAAGATGCTATAAGCTTAATGCATAAGTATAATCTTGTTTCAATTCCTGTTATTGATGAAGATAATAATTTAGTTGGTGTAGTATCATTAAATGACAGTATCCATGAACATTCACGCTTAAGGAGGGTTGCACTATGAAGAAAGTATTATCCGGTAGATTTAAAAAGCTACTTTTCATTATGACTATTATTGGCCCAGGATTAATTACTGTTAATGCAGGAAATGATGCTGGTGGGATTACAACTTATGCATCTGTTGGTGCGTCTTATGGATATAAAATGCTATGGGGATTACTTTTAATCACTTTCAGTCTTGCAGTTATACAGGAGATGAATGCACGAATGGCTGTGGTAACTGGTAAAGGTTTGTCTGATTTAATTAGAGAAAAATTCGGAGTTAAGCTTACTTTCTTTGCAATGACCATTTTACTAGTTGCCAATATGGGTGTTGTTTTTGGTGATTTTGCAGGAATTGCAGCAAGCTTAGAATTATTTGATGTAAGCAAATATATATCTATCCCTATTGTTTCTGTAGTAATCTGGTTACTTGTTACCAAAGGTTCATATAAAAAAGTAGAAAATATCTTCCTATTGTTTACTCTTGTATTTTTTACTTATATTATATCAGCTTTTTTAACTAAACCTGATTGGGGACACGTAATGAAATCAATGATGACGCCTACCATTGAATTAAATACAGGTTTTCTTCTTACCTTTATAGGAATGATTGGTACAACAATTACACCTTATATGCAGTTTTACCTCCAATCATCAATAGTAGATAAAAAAATCAGTATATCTGAGTATAAATACGAAAAACTTGATGTTTATTTAGGCGCTTTCTGGGGGAATGCAGTAGCATTTTTCATAATTGTATGTACAGCCGTAACACTTTATAAAGCTGGAATAACAATAACTAGTGCAGAAGAGGCTGCAATTTCTTTAAAACCACTTGCTGGTGAAGCTGCATTTATACTTTTTGGTGCTGGACTTTTTGGTGCTTCAGTTCTTGCTACTGCTGTCATCCCACTTTCTACGTCCTATGCGATATGTGAAGCTTTTGGCTGGGAAAGTGGTGTGGATAATGATTATAAGGACGCTCCAGCTTTCTTTGGAATATATACTGGTATAATTGTTCTTGGAGCACTATTTATACTTCTTCCTGGAATATCGCTTATTCAAATTATACTTGTATCACAGCAAATTGCTGGTTTGCTATCTCCTATAATATTAACATTTATGATAATTTTAATTAATGATAAGCGTATAATGGGTGAATACGTTAATAATAAGACTCAAAATATTGTTTCTTGGGCTACAGTTATATTTATTATAATTCTATCAATAATTTTATTTGTATCGCCTCTTATTTCATAATTATATAAATCTGCACAAATTCTTATGAAATAAAATATATATTATACTTTTTATTATTTATAGATCTTTATAAGTAAAATGGAACAATGTATGCTTTAAATAACATACATTGTTCCATTTTATTAATTACCATAAGTATTGCTTATCTTCCTTTGTATACTTAACTTTATTTATTCGAAATATATAATATCTATTCTAAGCTTTTATTACATTGAGGTGTTGTCTAAACTATCAGAGACTGTAAGTTGGATAGTCTTATAACTAATAAATTATACAGAATTTATATATAATTACTCATTAAATGAAATATATTGACTATATATTTTAACTACAAAAGTTAAGTCTACTTTTTCTCATTCCTACATTTAATACAATTCCTAATGACATAAAATTTACAAGTATAGAGCTTCCTCCATAGCTCATAAATGGAAGAGTAATTCCTGCAATTGGCATAATTCCAATAGTCATACCAATGTTCTGAAAAATTGAAAATAAGAAACCAGATGCAGTTCCAACACAAATGAGACGTCCAATAATATCTTTTGATTCTTTTGCATGCTTAATCATTTTATATATTAAAATACTATATAAAGCTATGAGAAAAAGAGCCCCAAAAAATCTCCATTCCTCTCCAACTGCAGAAAATATAAAATCAGTATGGACCTCAGGAATGAAGCCACCGGATGCACGAACTCCTTTTAAAAATCCAGAGCCAATTAACCCACCAGCTCCAATACCTGTTATAGACTGCATTAATTGAAAACCAGCATTCTGCTGATATGATTCTGGATCCAAGAATACCAATATTCTCTGTCTTTGATATGGTTTTAATATATCACTAAACCATATAATAAGACTTAGTGGGACAACTGAGAAAAAGCCTGCGACAAGAACCTTTAAGTTTAATCCAGAAATGAAGTATATTCCTAACGTAATAAAGAAACAAATAAGAGTCATTCCTAAATTAGGTTGAATTACAATTAGAAACATTGGAATTAAGGCATAAAAAGATAAGATAAGAAAGTTTTTGGGATTGTTAATATCGCCATCTAGATCATCTAACTTTTTTGCAAGGATTAGTATTAATCCAAACTTTACAAACTCACCAGGTTCTATAGCTCTATTTCCAATCCTTATCCATGATGATGCACCTTTTACTGCTTTGCTTGTTATATCATTAAATAATAAAAGTCCTACTCCTGCCCAATAAATTAGTTTTGCATAACCACCTATAGTATTATAATCAAATACTAAAATAAAATATACAATTGCTAGTCCAATAATTAGCCACAACATTTGCAGTTCAGCATAATAGAATCCAAACTTTATATAAGTTACACTATAAATGTTTATGATCCCAAAGATTGTAATAAAAATAGCTGTCACAAACATAGTAATATCTAATTGTTTTAAAAGCTTGCTATTAATCAAATATTTATTCATGTAAAATTTCCTCCTGAAAAGTCGAAACAATTAGTTTATATGATAATTATGTATTAATAAATAGTAATATTCAACCATTTGTGCCAAATCTTAATTTTAATTTAATACTTGATATTTCAATATATAATCAAATTTTTAACCTAAATTTTCACATTTAAATTCCCAATTATTATATATTGCTAAACTCATAGATACTCTAATTTTATAAGTATACTAACACTAATAAATATACACCTGAATTTTTTGTAACATACGTACTTTCGTTATTTCCTATTAAATTTTACATCTAATAATTTCAAAATTATGGAACAAAATAGCTATTAGATCATTATAATAAATAAGACATAGCTATTCCTATTATACTTTTATTTATACTCCCTTTTATTTCAAAAAACTCTAGTAGTACTGCTAGAGTTTTTGATTTAAATTTACGAAATACAAAGTATTTCTATATATATTTTTCATCTGAAGAATATGGTTTTGCCATAGATTAAAGTCATAACTTATCTTAACAATATATTTTTAATTCAACTTTTTTAATTATGATAACACCTTAAAATTTCAACTTAAGTATTTTATAGCATAAACATTTGTTTACAGTTTTAATTCTTTAGTGCTTATTCTTTATTTTAACTCACCTAACAAGTCAGAAACCGATTCCCTTTCAAGTAAAATAGGTTCAAATTTAATATTACATATGTTGTTAGATGTTAAATTACCATTGTTATATTCAATTTGATCAAATAATAATTTCGCGCATTCTTTTCCCATATCATAAGCTGGCTGAGCAATAGTCGTAATCGATGGCTGATAAAAAGATGCAAATGATACATCATCTATTCCAATGACTGACAATTCATCCGGAATAGAAATGCCATTTTCTTTTACATAAATCAATAATTTTTCAAGAATCATATCATTTGATGCAATTACTGCTGTTGGTTTATCTTTTCCATTCAGCAAACTTTGAATCATACCTGAAATTTTATCTAGAGGTCCAGATTTTATAAAATTTTTATTTACCGATATTCCATGACTTCTAAGTGCATTGCGATATCCTTTAATCCTATCAACACGATTACTTATAGAATTATTCTGCACAGGAAAAGATAAAATCCCAATCTTTTTATGACCATTTTCTACTAGTAAATCTACAGCTTTTTTGCTAGCTAATAAGTTATCTAAAACAACAGTACTCGCATTAATTTCTTTTATTCGTCTATCAATTAAAACAAGAGGATAATTTCTCGAAACAATGTTTTGATATAATTCAATATTATGACGTGTTGGAAAAACAATTAATCCATCTACTTGCCTAGATATCATAGAATCAACACAATATTTTTCTTTCTCTGGATTATCATCTGTATTACAAATCAAAACCTGAATACCTTTCTTTTGACAAACATCCTCAACTGCCCTAACAATTTCAATTGTAAATCTAGATCTAATGGTTGAAGCAACAATCCCTATTACATTTGTACGTTTTTGTTTTAAACTTCTTGCCAATTGATTAGGTTGATAGTCTAATTCTTCAATTGCTATTTCAATCTTTTTCTTGGTATCATCGCTCATATACTCAAATCTTTCATTTAAAAATTGAGAAACTGTACTTTTTGATACATTAGCTCTTTCAGCTACCTCTTTAATTGTTACTTTCATCTATTTTCCACCTTACTTAAACTTTATCTTATTACGAAACATAAATAATTATTTTTTAATCTATTCTCATATGTATTTTGTAATAATAAATTTACATTTAGAATTTTAATAAATTAAATGCTAAAATAAACCTAATAATGTAGGAACTCAATTGCACTACATATATAAACAATTTAAATTTAACATAAAATAAAACTGAAAGCTAGATAAAATCTAACTTTCAGTTTTAAATTTTATAGATAAACAATATATAGCTCAGATTTATTTTATAACTTACTGAATTTATACATATTACTATTATTCATACTTTTATTTAATTAGTTTGTTATATTCTATGGATTTATCTATATAAATCTGGCTATAAACCAAAGAATTAGTGAAGTAACTGTAAAATCTGAATCTGCAAATGTTACATTTCCTGCATTCATGCTTGTAAAAATAAACAATGTAACTGCTGGCATTACACAGAGGAATAATCCATCTAGAATGCTACCTATTATTGCACCACGAAGACCTCCAGTTGCATTTCCATATATAGCAGCAGCACCTCCAGTAATAAAACAAGCCATTAGCCCTGGAACAATAACAGGTAATCCAATTATCGGAAATATTAATATACATACAACTCCTGTAGCCAAACTTACTAGGAATCCTATAAGTACTGCATTAGGTGCTTTATCAAATAAAACTAACACATCAACTGCTGGGGTCGCTCCTGGAGCAAATACATCAGCAAATCCTTTAAAGGCAGGTACAATCTCTTCAGTAAATAAGTTTACACCTTGTTTTGCAACAAACAATCCTCCCGCTAACATAGCTGATTGCTTTAGGCAATATACAAAGAAATTAAGACCTCCTGATAATTCATACACAAATCCTGTTCCACCTTTGATTCCAGCAATTAAAAACAGTGCTAACATTGTTAAAGTTGTTGCTACAATAGAATCTCTCAAAAATGATATTGATTTCGGCATATTTATTGATTCAGTAGACTTTTCCTTATTTCCTACTAGCTTTCCAACTAAAGATGAAATAAAATATGCAATCATTCCTGAATGTCCTACTACATATTCATCTGTGCCAACGATTTCAGCACTAGCTTTACGTAACGCAAATGGAGCTATGGACATATATATTCCTACAATTATACTTCCAATTATAATCGTTATTATTTGTGAATAACCTAATCCATTCATAACAGCTGTAATAGCACATGACATGAATAACATTAGATGCAGAGATAAATATATAAACTTAAATTTTGTGAAACGAGCTATTATAATGTTTAGAAGCATTGCAAACAATAATATCAAAGATGCTTGTACACCTAATGTATCTAAAGTGATCGATAGTACAGCTTCATTACTTGGAATTATGCCTGTAATATTAAAAGCATGTGTGAATATTTTTCCAAATATAGCTAATGAATCTCCAATTATTGAACCGCCAAGCTTAATTAAAATAAATCCCATGAAAGATTTAATAGTCCCTGTAATTATCTCTGGTATAGATTTTCTTTGAAATAATAATCCTAATAAAGTCACTAACGCAATAACCACTGATGGTTCCCTTACAATTCCTATAAACGTTGTCATCATAATATATATCTCCTTTATTTTATAAATAATCAATTTTCAAGACTTATAGCAAGCATTTCTAAGTTTTCGTAACATTGGCCCATAAAATTTTAATAAGTACTCTTTCTTAAAATGAAATCCACAATAAATTAATTCGTTTACATACAATTCATTAACTTATCCATATTTATTAGTTTTTAACTTTGCATACCGTTCATACTAATAAAAAAACTTTCTCTATATTTCATTCATATCCTCTCTTCAAAACTAATATATAATATTTTTACTAAACCGGTTTATTAAATATTATCATATAATGATAGCGATTGCAATAATCTTATAAAATATTTTTATCTTCTATATATATTTTAATAATGAATCTATATTAGCAACATTATTAGCATAAATACTAGATAATCATTAGAATGCATGAAGTCAATTGCAATGCATATTCTCTATTTTTAAATACCTATCTACTTCATAAATAAATTTTTTTATAAATATAATTTGAAAATATATAAGAACTATGATATTATTTTAGTAAATCGATTTATAAAGGAGAGGCTTTTATGATTATTAAAAATGAAAATGCAATTATACAACATCCAGACGATAATACAACAAGAAAAATTCTAGCTAATGGAGATTCTCTATTAGGAGCAAGAGTTATTTTCGATAAGACAACTACATCAGTTGTTCCTCACACTCATCCTCATGATCAATTTACTTACGTTTTGAAAGGGAAGCTAAAATTCATTATAGATGGTGAAGAAACTATAGTAGCTGCTGGAGATTCTTTATTATTCCCTTCAAATGTTCCACATGGTTGTATTGTTTTAGAAGAAGGTTCTGAAGTACTAGATGTATTCACACCGACAAGGGAAGATTTCTTAGAATAATTTGACCATATAGGATTTCTCGTTAAAAGTTTGAAATATCCTAGTCAGATGAATTGGATATATATTTGTGAAATTTTCACAGCAATATAGAACAAATATGTATCTAATTTTGGCTGATATTCATATATGTTCGATTCTCATTGTGAAAACCTAGTGATTATTTTATATTAATTAAACAAAATAGCTCTCCAATTATACAGTATAACAACTTTATAATTGGAGAGTTATTAAAATTTATAAAGAAAATTTTAAATACCTAATAATTTTCTTTTTCTATAGACTTATACCTAGTCTAAATGAAATACTTCTTTCAATTCAACTGAAACAGGACTATTGTCCTCATTAGTTTCCATGATATCCTTCATATATTTCCACCATTTTTGACATATCTCTGTTTCTGAACTTTTATTCCACAACTCTTCATCTTCTATTTCCAAATAAGCAAATAAGCTGCTTGACTCAGGATCTAAGAAAATAGAATAATTTTTCGCACCATATTCGCGCAACATATCTACACCATCTCAGGCCAGATTTCATCGTGACGTTTCATATATTCATCATAAAAATCTTTAAATACTTTCATTTTTATGCCTTTACGAATCATTTTAATTTCTCTCTAATACCTACAGATACTTATTATAATATCCTTTTAATATACTCTGCTATTTCATTACACTTACAGTTATCAAAGAAATATTCTTTAAAATTAGTTCCACTTACAGCACCTTTTAATAAATCTTGATCTATATTCTTTAAGATTGTTAACATATCTGTATGTGTTACCTTTTTAACTTCATCTAGTATCTTTTTATTTCTTTGTTCTGGTACTACTCTATCCTTTGGATATCCTTGACCACTTTCACCCTCAAATAATTTTTCAAAGATGTATTCTAAATTTAATTCAGCTCCCCATCCAAATCCTTTGGCAAACGGAAGAGAAATTGCATTTCCATCATTTATTTGTGCAAACATGTACGCATCAGATGGATCTACTATATGACCGCATAAAACACCTGGGAATGCATTACATGCAAGCATTGCACCTTCCCCTGTTCCACATCCTGTAACTACATAATCTGCTGCTCCTGAGTTTAATAATATTGCAGCTAAAATACCATTTTGAACATATGTTAATTGCGCTTCACCTTCTATGCCATACATTCCATAGTTAAATACTTCATGACCTTTTGGCTCTACAACTTTTTTAAGTGATTCACATATAATTGAATTTTTTGCTGCTTGACTGTTTTCATTTATTAATGCTATTTTCATACTATCGTTCCTTTCCTATTGAGGTTGTTTTCCTATATAAGCTAAGATACCACCATCTACATATAAAATGTGACCATTAACAAAGTCTGATGCATCAGATGCTAAGAATACAGCTGGTCCTGCTAAATCTTCTGCTGTTCCCCAACGTGCTGCTGGTGTCTTTGCAATTATAAATTGATCAAATGGGTGTTTCGAACCATCTGGTTGAACTTCTCTAAGTGGTGCTGTTTGTGGTGTAGCTATATATCCAGGCCCTATACCATTACATTGGATATTGTATTCACCATACTCAGAAGCAATGTTCTTTGTTAACATCTTTAATCCACCTTTTGCTGCTGCATATGCTGAAACTGTCTCTCTACCTAACTCACTCATCATTGAACAAATGTTTATTATCTTTCCGTGACCTTTTTTAATCATTCCTGGTATTACTGCTTTAGACACAATAAATGGTGCATTTAAATCTACATCAATAACCTTACGGAAATCTTCAGCTTTCATTTCAAGCATTGGAATACGTCTGATTATACCTGCATTATTTACAAGAATATCAATTACTCCTACTTCTTTTTCAATTTTTTCAACTAATTCATTTACTTTAGCTTCATCTGTTACATCACAAACATAACCATGAGCTTTTATTCCTAATTCTGCGTAAGCTGCTAGCCCTTTATCTACTAATTCTTGATTAATATCGTTAAATACAATAGTAGCTCCTGCTTCAGCATAAGACTTTGCGATACTAAACCCTATACCATAAGAAGCACCTGTTACTAATGCAATTTTTCCCTTTAATGAAAATCCGTCCATAATTCCCATAATTAAAATCCTCCTCTATGTATTACATTTTATATTTACAGTATACCACTGCATATAATCAATTTCTTGTTATATCCTTTCGAAAATATTGCAAATCTTGAACCATAGATATATAATGAATGCATTATATATTAGGTACTGATGTTTTTAAAGTAAACTTACACTAAAAATGAAAGGAGAAGTTTTATTTATGAAAGAAGAAAATTCTTGTAAAGCTTCCATAAAGAACTGCTTAGAACAGCGCTATTTCTCTATTGCACGCCTATATAAAGAAGAAAAAACGATGGACATACATATACATGATTGTTATGAAATATATTACTCTATATCCGGTGGAAAGCAAATACTTATTCATAATAAGCTATATGATATTAGCCCTGGGGACTTATTTGTAATTAATCAATATGAAAGCCATCACGTTTCCAAGGTTGATAGGGCACATGAACGAATTGTTATATCAATTCATCCAGAATTTCTTAAATCTATATCAAGTGATAAAACAGATTTAAGTTATTGTTTTACAAATCGTAGTGAAAATTCTAATCATAAAATCTCTTTAAATAAAGAACAGCAACAACATTTTCTTTATTTTATCAATAAAATAATAGCTACTAATGGATATGGCTCTGACATAATTGAATATGCATCTTTTTTAGAACTAATTACTTTATTAAATGGAATTTATATTGCAAATAATAACTTACATGTTGACGATCACTCTTACAAGTACAATCAACAAGTCCAGGAAATTATAACATATATAAATGAAAATATTACTGAACCTATTACCATTGACTATTTAGCAAATCATTTTTATTTAAGTCCATCTTATATATGTAGAATATTTAAATCAGCTACTGGAACTACTATAAATAAATATATTTCAGCACGAAGAATAACCATAGCTAAGTCATTGTTAGCTAATGGCACAAATGTTAATGAGGTTTGTGAAAAATGTGGTTTTAATGATTATACTAATTTTCTAAAAACCTTTAAAAATGCAGTTGGAATTTCTCCTAAAAAATATTCAACATTTAGCATAAGTTAACACTTAAATTTTTTGTATAACTACCTTAAATCCATAATATATTTATTAGTAACATTATCTAATTAACTAAAGTGAAATCTTTAGCGGAAACTTAGTTTTTGAGTTTATATAAAGCATAATATGAAAATAAAGTTATGCATTTTTAAATTTTGATTAGTTTAACAATTTTAAAGGAGATATGATTATGTTACTGGAAAAAGGCTCTACTGGTTCTTACGTTACTTATCTGCAATATGCCTTAAAAATCAAATGTTGCTATTTCGATATAGTTAATGGGGAATTTTCAACTACAACATATAATTCAGTGATAAAATACCAAAATTCAAAGGGATTAACTGCTAATGGTGTGGTTGATGATACTACTTGGACTATTTTAAAAACAGATATTCAATTAATTCAGCAGCAACTTAATAGCAAAGGCTATGTCTTAACTGTTGATGGTATTGCTGGTATTAATACCTATAATACAGTAGTAAAATTCCAAAGAGAAAACGGTCTTGTGGCGGATGGAATGGTTGGATCTAGTACATTAGCAGCTTTGGTTAGTCAAACACCAAGTACACCGCCGTCTTCAACATCTGAACAAATTGTTTCAATAAATCAACTTAATGAAGTGGGTTGGAAAAATGTATCCATTAATCAAATCAATGAGCTAAATAGCTGCTTAAAAACATTTGCTATAATAACCTTTCCAAGGTTAAGGCATTTTATAAGCCAATGCAGTTATGAATCTGAATGTGGACTTTACACTAAAGAAGTTGATCCTGGTTATAAATACGAAGGTCGTGAGGATTTAGGAAACATATATCTTGGAGATGGTCCAAAATTTAAGGGTGCTGGTTATATACAAATAACTGGGCGAAGTAACTACCAAAGCTTTTCAAATTATATGCGTGATAAAAACATTATGGACGGAGTTAACTACGTAGCAGCTAATTATCCTTGGATGAGTGCTGGTTTCTGGTGGTATACTAATAATATGAATTCTCTTTGCGATAGCAGATCTTCTGTTGAAACTATAACAAGAGCTGTTAATGGTGGATTAAATGGCTTTAGTGGCAGGCAAAAATATTATGATATTTGTCTTAGAGTTTTTAGGAGCGATGTCTACTAATTTATATTTTTTATTACATAATAAGGATATGCCTCAAAATAAATATTCCAAAGCATATCCTTATTACTAATCTACCATTCTCTGCCCTTATCACCAGACATATTATTTTTAGTTCCACTAGGATATAATACTGAGTAATGGTCCAATTTAGGATCATTTCCAGAGTCCTTAAAAACAAATAAAATCTTAAACTCGCTTCCAGATTTATAGCCTATAATTCTTTCCCCATTTGATGTAACATCATGATCTGGCTGACCAAAAGAGTCTTTAACATCTGAAAGTGAAATTTGTTTTAGCTGACTGTCAAATGATCTAACTTCAAAAACTTGATCACCTTTATTAGTACCAAAGACAACATTCTTACTTGAATAAGTAGCATAATTTCCTTTTGCTTCTCCTACCCAATCTGATTTATCTGCTTTTCCCCACTTTTTTTCTATATCCTGTAGAGTTGAAGTTTTTACTGGGAAATCGCAGTTAATAATCTTTCCCTCTTCAGATAATTTCTTAATATTATCAAGAACGGCTTTATGTTCATTGTTTTCAGTATTTGATGTCTCAACATTACTATTTTCTGAAGGAGCATCTGACTTTGAATTTTTGTCTTCACTGCTTTCACTAGTTTCACTGCTGTTTTTGCCATCATTTGCTGCATCACCTGAAGGCTTACTTGAATTCGAGCATCCTGCCATTATAGTTATAAACAAGGTCATAACAATTATTACTATTGATTTTTTATTAAAAAATAAACTCATCTCATTTCTTTAGGCATATCACTATACGAATCTATAAGTTCCTTAGCCTAAATACTCACTTCCTTTCCTTTTATATAAATACTTTAACTTAGATTTACTAAAATACCACAATTATATAATACCCATAATTGATATTATTACTCATTAAAAAATATGGTTACTATACTCTAATTTTATCACTTCTATCATTTAAATAGGAGCCTGTTAATAAATAAAATTACTAATAAACTTACTTCTATAATAAAATCTTGAGGATTTATGAGTTTCGTTAATATAACTTTTTCCTTTTAAGAATAATTTATAATCAATAGATGGTATTAAAATCAAGGCTTAGATTTTTGTTTGATACTAAAAATCTAAGCCTTGATTAAATAGAATTACATCATTAGTAATTTTCTTATGTATTTAATTTCTTTAATTCTTTTATACATTCTTCGCAGATAGCAACTTCTTTAAATTTAGTAACACTTTTTATATTGCCGCAAAAAATACATCCAGGAGCATATTTTTTTAATATTATTTTCTTTTCTTCTTCAAAAATTTCTAAAGAGTCCTTTTCATTAATTGAAAGTAATTTCCTTGTTTCCTTTGGAATTACGACTCTTCCGAGTTCATCGACTTTTCTTACCATTCCTGTTGCTCTCATTATCAACGTTCCCCCTTAATATATTATAATTCTACTATAATATATTTCGGAAATTATTTACAGTCTCATTTTTTCAAATTATGGCAAATTAATACCATTTTTTAGCTTTAGATTCTTATTATCAGCGTTATTGATAGATTTTAAATATTTTTACATTTTTCAAAAAATTCTATATTTTAAATAGAATAATATAATAAACTATCATGATAGTCATTCCAAGTGGAATCCCAAGCTTCATCCATTCCTTACTGTTAATTTTTAATTTACCGGCCGAAATTATATTAGGAATATTCCCGGGAATCATCATTCCTCCACTAATAAGTAATCCCATTAACACTGCTTTAACCTGTACCTCAGACATTTTCACACTTATTTCAGCAGCTGCTAGTGTTGCATTATCAAGGACGGCTGATGACATATTAAACCAGTATAAATAGCCAGTATGAAGATTTATTACATAAGTATCAATTAATGTTTTAAAACCTTCTCCAAGTAATTCCAAAGCTATAATAAATAAAATGATTTTAAGTGCTCTTATGAATATTTCCTTGTTAGTTTCTTCTATAATAATTTCTTCTGTATTATTTGATTCTATTTTTTCTTGAATACCGTAAAATGTACCAATAATTCCAAGAATAAATATAGCGGGTATTATATAAACTCCATACTTATCTAATAGATACCAAAAGCTCACATTAAGTTTTGAAACAATCATTGTAGACAATGGCTCTCCTATAGGTGTTAATACAGCTCCGATTCCAATTGAAAAACATGCAACCACATCAATATTGATTTTATTTTTTCTACTTATCGGCAATATGCTAACTATTTCTACTAAAAGCAGAGCTGCAATAATGGCAGTTATTATGCTTGATAAAAACCCAATAATAACTATTAACAAAAATACAAAAAATTTTAATGGTACATATTTAAGAATATATGTAAGTGCTCCTTCTATATGAGTTGATAGAGCTTTAAATATAAATCCACCAATTAGTACTGCAACAGCTATTGTATACATAAATTTATTTTGAATAATTCCTAAAAATAATTCTTTATTTATAGCTCCTGATGTGACACATGCTAATACTCCTACTATAAATAAAAATATTTCAAGATTATTTTCAACTTTCTTTGATACTATTGGTAATACAAATGTCACTACCAATAATAATATTAATACATAAAACAATTTCAACACTGCCCTTTCTTCATAAAATGAATTTGATTACTGCTTAATTCCTATTAGATTTTCACCATAATTAACAAAATTACAAATGATTTAAAGTTAATCTCTTGGCATTTTTAATTTAGCACTTTAGCTAGATATAGTAATAAAAAAAGTGGGAAACTCAAATACGAGTTTCCCACCCTGGAAACAAATTTCTTGGAATCAAGTGCAAACTTGTCCAACCGATAAAAAAATATTCTATTAAATCTTTCAAAATTATAGCATAGAATCTATAAAAATTCAAATGGAATATGTAATAAATACTAGCAATATATTTTTATAAATTGCATTTAGCAATGAGATAGTTTAATAAAAATCTACGGTAATTTTCTATGAATAAATATCCGAAAACTCTACATGTATAGTTTGTATTAGACGATTTCCAGAAAACTCTACCACTTCGCTTTCACCCTTCTCTTGAACTATGCTTTCACTAGGAAGAAATATTGAGAAAGAACTTCCTCTTCCGACCTTACTTTTAAGAGATATAGTTCCTCCAATTGCTTCAACAAATTTCTTAACTAAAGATAAACCTATCCCAGTTCCTTCTGCTTGCCTTGATAATGAACTATCAACCTGACCAAACCTTTCAAAAATTACATCAGCTTTTTCCTGAGGTATTCCTATACCTTTATCTTTAACTTCAATACAAATGCCATCTCTTCTTGATAGTATTTTTACACTAATTGATTTTCCTTCTGGAGTAAATTTAATGGCATTTGATAAGAGATTGAGCAGTATTCTTTCATACTTTTCATCATCTATCCCAACTATCTTTTGTTTAACGGATGATGAAAATATTATATCAATGCTCTTTTGACTAGCATACGTATATACCGAATCAACAATAGCCTTAGTCATAAATATTATATCTATGTTGCTTTTATTAACTTTTATTCTTCCTGCATTAGCTCTGGTAATATCCAATATATTATTTACTAGTCTTAGCTGCCTAAATGAATTTAATCTTATCATCCTTAAGTACTTTTTGAGCCTGTCCGATAATTCTTCACTGCAAAAATAATCTATCGCTTGAATAGCAGAATTTATAACATTAAGAGGTGTTCTAAACTCATGGGATATAAGTGATAAAAACTCATCTTTCATTTCTAATGCTTTTTCAAGAGTCTCATTTTTTTCTCGTTCAGCTTCCAAAAGCTTAATTTGAATTTTTTCTAAAGCTTTCTGATTTTCCATGAAATCTGTTATATCTCTACTATTAATAATTCCATAAGCAAAGTTCCCTTCTTTATCAAAAACAGGAGTTCCACTCACGGAAACATATTGTTCACACTCCCCTATTTTTATCTTCATAAAGTATTCTTTAACGTATTCTCCACGTATAATCTTACAATGTGTTCTATTTTCTGCCATAATCTCAGATCCATCTAAATCTAAAAACTTTTTGTTTGTATCATTTGGATGATTATAATCCCCAATATGACTCATTCTTTTTTGCGCCATCTTATTTTTCAAGAAAATTTCGCCATCTTTATTAAAAACATAAACTGAATCTTGCATATTATCAAGAATGGCCTGTAACTGCTCTTTTTGCTCCAATATTTTTCTTTCATTATTAAACCGCTCCGTAATATCATGAGCAGAAATCAATTTTGTAATTAAATTTTTCCTATCATCATATATTGGGCAAGCGCTTACACTATAATGAATAGTTTTATCTGGTCCTTTAGCTGTAATAATGAAGTTTTTAATACTCTCACTATTCTTTAACTTAATACCTGGTAGATCATTTACTTCAAGCAGATTTCCATCTTTATCATAGTATTTAGCATCTTTGCACGTATCACCAATGCTTTTATATCCATTAATATCGTATATAAATTTTTCTGATTCTTTATTTAATAAAGTTACACTGTTATCTGGATTAAACAAAAACATTCCATCTGATGCACTGCTAATAATTGCTTCAAGTTTTTTATTTTGTTGTTCTATAAGCATCTGTGCTTCAATATCATGTGTAATATCATGACAGCAAAGAACTGCAAATTTTATATTTCCATTGCTATCATAAATAGGTCTTCCATTTAAACTAATATGTTTTGTTGTAGTAGCATTTTTTAGAGTCATTATGTCATTTATAACTACTTCTCCCCTAAATACTTTTGAAATAGTCATTTTTTCTTTAGGAATTTCATCTCCATTTAAATCATAAAACTTAAAATGATTGGGATTACTTATCCTCCTAAGATTAGTACCCTTAAAATATTCTTCAGCAGATTTATTAGTTAAATAGCAATTTTTATTACTATCATAAATAACCAGCGCATCGTCTATACTTTGTATAATATCATCTAATTCAGCTTTTTGATGTTTAATTTCCTCTTCTAACTTCTTCCTTTCAGTTATATCACGATTAGTTTCAAGTACTACTAGCTGCCCATATTCATCAACAAAAATTTGATGACTTGTTTCAATGATAAGTTTTTTTCCATCTTTTTTAGTATGCTCTATTTCACCGCTCCATACACCATCTTCCAGTATACTCTCCTTAATAGTTTTTATGTCTACCGAACGAACAGTTTTTAATAAATCATGACTTATGCAGCCAACAGCCTCATCGCTGGTATAGCCATACATAAGCTCTGCACCTTTATTCCAATAAGTAATACTTCCATTTAATTTCCAAGCAAAAATAGCTTCTCTTGATAAGTTCAACATGTCTGCCTGTCGTTTTAACGTATAATTCTGCTGCTTAATTATTTCTGCCTGTTCCTCAATTTTTTTTCTATGTACCACCTGTTCAGTTGTTTCTGTAAGCATTGCAACGCAATATTTTATTTCACCATCTTCAAAAATAGGTATTAATGATATTCTCCAATAAGTAATTCCTCTACTAAAACCATCATATTGATATTCATCTATATTACATGCGCATTTAGTTCTAATCAAGTTATTCCAAAGCCTTTCATATGCACTTCCCTTAAAACCCGTCACAAACTCAGATATATGTTTTCCTATACAATTTTCTATTTTATTAAAAGGCGCATCCATAAAACTTACATACTTCTCATTAGTTTTAAGAAGCGTCATATCCGGAAGACTATATACTCCTACTCCATAATAATTATCTAAAATTAATTCATTTAAAAATGAATGTTTAATTTCAATATTAGAATTCATTTTTTCACTAAAGATATATATCTCTTTTTCTTTCTCACATATTACTTTTATATTAACAAATTTAACTCCTAAAGATTTCGTGAACAAAAAATAGTTGATCTTCTCATCAATATCGCTAGTATTAACGTTTGGACCAACCCTTAATTTTTCAAATACATTAATTATGCTACTATTCAATAATTCCTCATATCTATACTCTGTTAATTCTATAAACTGTGCACTAACATCAACAATTAAACCATTTTCTATAACTAAAAAAATTGGACTTTTCTTATATTCACTAAGCTTTTCTTCTTTCATTTATGACACCCCCATTGCTAATAACAATTATCATTAGTTATAATATTCGCATAGGGATATTTTAGCATAATATGACATATTTTTCTACAAAACTACGTAAAAAGTAGAATTATTACTCTTATTTACGTTTACCGTCTTTATCAAATACTTTTCTTAAATGAACCTCTGTATAAAATATTGATATTAAAACAATTATTAAAGATCCCATAACACATATTATATTTGATTTGCCTGGATTATTCCCATATAAAAAAGTTATCGTGATGGAAAAAATTATTGATATAACTGCGCCTAATATCATCATTGTTCCACTATAGCTATTTGCTTCTTTCCATACATCATTGTTTTTCTTTGAAAAAGAAGTTCTATATCCATAAAAATTATTTACCTCCTTAGGAGGCCATAATTTCAATATAATTCCAACAACGAGAAATACTATGCTTGGTCCTAAGTTACCTAATATCTCCATAAAACTTCCCTCCATTCAATCTATATATCTATATATTTAAATTCATTTTTACGCCACAAAATAAATTTTTCAAAATCTTTATAAGAAATTCCTATGGTCGCTGTATTTACATTAGGATGAAAATTAACAATATCCTGATTAGCTAAATCTTTATCTATTAATACTATAACTTCTCTATTAGAATCATTTATCAATCCAAAAGGAGTAACTGATCCTGGTGTTAGCTTTAAATATTTATATAAACGTTCTTCTGATGCAAATGATAACCGAGTACTTCCAATTTGCTTATCTAAAGCCTTTAAATCAACTCTCTTATTTTCATCTAAAACAACTAAGTAATGGGTGTCTCCTTTTCTGTTCCTAATAAAAAGATTTTTGCAATGGCCTCCTGGAATATCGATATCTAAATTTTGGGCTTCTTCAACTGTATATATTGGATTATGCTCATATTTAGTATACTTAATACCTAATAAATCTAATATTTCATATACTTTCTGCTCATTTGTAGTACTCATTTTTTCTCCTTTTCTATAAGAATATATACGCCTTCTCATATAATTTAATCTTTAAAATATATTGTTTATTATGTTATGTAATTTTACCTAAATACAATATTACTATGTTGGAACTTATTTCACATATCTCAGTATTAATTAAAAATGTAACCTATTTAAATCATAAATATAAATTTATCACTATGGCATATTTTTAAACCTTTAGAATTATTTCCGCACTTATTTTAAACTAATCTTCTATTTTCTATTACATGCATTATCTTTAGCAAGGTAAGATAATTAAAAGCATATCTCTCCTTACTAAAGATTATCCCCTAATTTAAAGAATTAATATGCAAATTTTATTGTATTTAACATACTTTCAAAAGATGTCATATTTTCATCTGATATTTTTCCACGTTGCATAAGTGTAAATAAATATGCTTTGTTACTATTACAAATCATTACTTGTTCTACTTGCACATCCATTCCATTAATATTATGAAAATAGTTTAGAGTTAACGCATTATTATTATTAAATTTACGCTCTTTAATTTGTAAATTGTTTATATCTGAGCGATTTTTTATATAAGTTTCTGCTGAATTAAAATAAACCTCTTCTGAATATCCCTCCATGCCATCTATAACCAAATTCACATTAGTTCCTTGATTGTCTAGATAGTAAATATCATCTCCTTTTAAAGTCGTTTTAGTCCAATTTGAAGGATATGAAACTGAAATCTTATCAGATTTAGTTTCTAAGCCTGTCCAATCTCCATTATTGCTTAAAATATATCCATCAATAACTGTGTTTTTAGCCATATAACCGCTAGCATAAAAATAATACCATTTTCCTTCTATCTTTTTCCATCCTGTAGAATACGAATCACCTTCTGTATACCACCATCCAGTGCTATTACTTTTCCATTCTGCACTTGCACCTATTGGAGTTAGCGCTAATACCGAAACCGCTATTAGTGATCCTGCTATTAATTTTTTTAATTTTACCATTATTATTCCCCCTAATTTCTTATAATATATAAGCTCCACTTAATAAACTTTCTAATCATTAAAATTATTCCACTTTATACTTCTGCTTTAAAGGTCTAACTTTGATTAATAAATTTTTAGAACTCATATATAATTTTATCTTACTTTCGCCCTTTGTCAAATATTCCAAGTTATAGAATCAAATAGTATTTATTAGTTATTGAGTTTGGTAAAAGGTTAAAATCTATGAATATATAATTTCCAAATCTCATTTAATATAAACAAAAAAAAGACCAGACTTAATGCTTACATAATATCTATAAACATTAAGTCTGGTCTGAAAATAATTAGTAATAAATGATTCTTATTAAAGCCATATTTATTAAATAATTTGTATTACTAATTGTAACTATATTCTATTATAAGATTTATTGTGCTTTCGAATCTTTTGTTAACATATCTCTGCCTTTATTAACTTCTCCAGCTATAGTTTGCCTTAAAAATTCTAAATTTTCTTTAGATAATCCTGGAATTCGCTCCATAAGTACCTTATCAAATTCATCTGCCTTTGATGTTAAAAGCCCAGTTGCGTTTTCTGTAATTCTAAATTTCTCTTCTACTATATTCCATACTTCTCTAGCAGTATTTATTTCTTCCTGATGCTCATTTATCTTTATTTTTTGGCTTATTTCATTTTTCTTCTGAATAAAGAAATCTATTATTGAATTTCCAACCTGCTTAATTATCACTGCTAAAATTGCCACTACTGAAGTATCCACTATAGGTAAAATTTGATTAATTAATATTTCTTTCATTATTATCCCCATCCTTTACCTTAAGATCTTGGTTTCAATTGCAAAAAAGAAGAAGCTTATTAGAGCTCCTCCTATTGCAGTTATAAACCACTTCATCATATTTGTTAGTGATCTAATATTTTCACATAAATTCTTCAATTCTGTCTTAAGTTCCCTTGAATCTTGCTCAAGCTTATCTAATCTCTCTCCATGATTATTGAGTCTTCTTTCATACGTTTCAATTTTATCTTTAATCAATTCTTCATTCATGTATTACTTCCTTTCTATTAAAAATAAGTATTAGCTTTCTATACCATTCAATATTAAAACTGGATAATGTCATCGATATATTACAGGAAACAAAAAAGATTATTTAGCTTAATAATAATCTTTTACTTGGATTTTTATTTAATTTAGTGTATTGTTTTTTTCTATGAAGTAGTAGTAACTTGCTCCATAGTCATAATTGTATTAGCTTGTTCTTGCGTTATATATGCTTTATCAACACAATTAGATATGTTAATTTCTGCATATTTTCTCATAATCCACATATTCTTTATAAACTCATACATATCATTGCACCTCCATTAATGCACTTAATGCACTTTCTAACGCTGTTATTCTATCTTCCGTTGTTGGAATCAATTGTTGGTGTGTTGCTGCTATAATAGGCTTTCCATTCGGAAAGACCTCTTCAAATTCTGCAAACAAAGCTAATTCACTCTCTATTGCTCCTTCTCTAGGAATACATGTAATAGAACCATCATCATTGGTTATTATTAATACATTGTCTTTTAAATCTGTTTTATCAAAATCTAACATTATTTATACCTCCTATATTCTTCCTCTGCAATCCGCAGTAATATTTAATTTAGACATGTAAACACCATATGATTTTATATTTGCTATTGTGGTGGCATCATTAGTAAACCATCTTAAATATACATAGTTAGGCTTAACAATAATATAAGTATTGATAAATTTATTGGTTATATCAATTTCTGAACCTGACGGAGTATTAACTATTCGCAAAGAATCCAATGAGATTACTGGGATACACTTTTTTGGACTAATCGGAATAATAATACTAACAAAAAGATAACCATTATTTTGTGTAGTGAACCAAGGCAATGCTGTGTCATAAGGTACTCCTGTTTTCTCATACACACTTAAATCAACAATTTGATCCAATATACTATCATGTGCTTGTTTACTATTTAATGATTCATGTATATTAGATATAGCACTATTTATATCTTGAGAATAACTACAACTTATTGTTCCGATTTGTGGTGCTATTGTAGCTAATATTTTATAGTCTACTGTATAAACTGCATTAGTATCAAAGTTAACTTGAGGTGTAACTAATGCCAATTTACCATAAGTAGTAGACGATATAGAATCAGACCAGTTATTCCTATCATATATCCAATTTTTATAGATTGAATATATAGTTTGATCTTTATTTTTGAATATACTTGGTGCTGAATACGTTGTTGCTCTTATGTCATAGTCATTAATCCATACATTACCAAGTACTACTGGATTAGCAACTTCACCTAATACCATACCACTATCTAAATATAAATAGTTGTCTCCTACATCAAACAAAGGAATATCTCCATGAATATGGCAATTATCATCTGTAATAGGTTCTGGATTTTGTAGTTTGTAATGTAGTTGATACCCATCGTAATTAGAAGCAACATTGTTTTTACAATAAGACCTTAATCTGTTATCTGTAGCACTATCACATCTCATTACAACTGCTCCAACTGATTGTGTTCCTCCATATGTGCCTGATAAAGTCAATGTATTACCATTAATTGCGGAAATAGTAATTCTTCCACCAGTTACAGGGAATAGTAATACTTCACCAACTGCAAATTTACTAGCATCTGCGACAACTAAAGTCGGAGACCCTATTGAATAAGCTGTAGCTACCGTTGTCTGTGATACAATGGAAGGATAACTACCATCAATTATAGAAACCCACATAACAGTACCTAATGATGAATCAATATAAGTTGCTTTCCAACCATTCATAAAAGCTTTAACTTCATCATTATTAGGGTTAATACTTTCTGCCCATCCTGTGTCAGTGTCTTTAGGGTTATAGTAAAAGTAATCACCTGAATCATATGCATCTAAGACAAAGTTTGTCTTAGCGTTCAATATTGTTCCATCGTGTTTTACAAATACATCTGAGGAATTTCTAATCTGGAGTCCTAATAGTGAGCTTCTAGGTATTATTATACATTTTCCACCTGTACCATCATTAAAATACTGCCAATCATAATCTTTACCATATAAGGTCTTATGCTTCCACCATATTTGCCCTGTAACTTCTCCATTTTTATAAGTAATAGAATCATCAGAGGTTAATTTAGTTTCTAATACTGTTCTTTCTAATCTACATGATTTATAACTTGATGGAGCAGTAGTTCCTTCAACTAACATTATAGAATCAAAATCATAAGTGCCTGCTGTTCCATTACAACTCAAACTCACCCTTATTGAGGAAAGGCTTCCAGTATTAAAATAACCAATGCCACCAACACTACCCGATGTAGCTAAAGAACTATAATTATCAGTTGGATTAATAAATATACCTCCACCAGTTTTATTAAATTTAATATAATAATTTGTATTCGGCTTTACTGAAATATTAGCTGAATTAACTCCACTCCACGCACTTGTTCCTGTCATTCTTAATTTTCCGTTAATATAAGTAATAGTGGCAGTAGAATCTATAGGTGTCCACCAATCAGTTCCTTCTTCTCCATTACCATTTCTAACCAAATTTTCATGTCTTACTTCAACATATGGATTTCGCAAACATGTATAACTATCTGCATATGGACTAGGTGTAAATGTAGAATCATTGTATTGAGACTGTGTTATTTCTTCTAACATTATTCCGTCTGCATTAAAAGTATCCCCTATTACACTATTTAACATAACTATATCTATTCCTAGTGATGTGTATCCTGTTAGATCTGTAGGACTTAGTTTTACAAAAGCCTTAGTGAATGTATTACTTGTTACAGTATTGCTATATTTAACCGAAGATAGAACAGATCGTATATAAACAGGATTGCTAGTTGATGTGGTTTTTAAATATGCTGATAGGCAATAATATTTTGTATTATCTATAAGTATATTTAAATTTTTACGAATATAAGTATTAGTTGTGGTAGTAGTAGTAAGCTTAATAGAATTATTGCCAAATATTTTATTAGTAGAATCTAATACTAAAGTACCATTATTACCAGTCCACTTACTTATATCTTCACAATTACCATCCTTACCTAATAAATTTACTACACTTTTACCTTGTATTGTGAAACTAGGTACTGAGGATGTTTTACCATTATTTTTTATTACATTGTTCATTCCATAATCTATTGACGGTGTTAATATGACATCATTAGAGATATTCTTTACTAAATCTGACAATGTTGCATTAACATTTGAATCCCCAAATTTAACAATTGATGCATCAGTATGTGGGTAATATATATTTCCTGTACTATCTTGTATTTCTATATTTTTTGTTGCCATTTGTTTTCCCCCTTAAATAGTCTTTAGAAATAATTTAACTTGTGTTCCACTTGCATAATCAGTACCAACTTTAATACTCGCTCCGTCTGCTCCTGCTGGTCCTTGTGATCCAGTTGCACCAGTTGCGCCTGTGGCTCCTTTTAAACATATTGAATATACCCATTTTGCTGTACTTGCGTCTCCTGAAACTGTACATACATATACATTTCCTGTGCTTGTATTAAAATATTGATCATTTACTAATGCTGAAGTTATACCACTTCCAGTAAAAACTGTTGCTGAGGTGCTAGTTCCTGTTATTGTAGTTCCACTATACCATTGAGATCCTCTAATTCCAGCTGCTCCTTGTGGGCCTTGTATACCTTGAATTCCTTGTGGCCCCTGCATACCTGTTGCACCGCTAAGATCTGTTATATATGTGTATGCTGTTGAGCCCTTAACATATAATTTTGCATTATCAGCATCATTAACATTTCCAGTGTCTATTAACACAAAGCTCCCTATTTTTAATCCATCTGTAGCAAATCCTGTATTCATAGCTGAAACTGAACTATACACTTTTGCGATTGTAAAAGGATCTCCAGCTGGTCCTTGCACACCTTGTATACCTTGGACCCCTTGAGGGCCTTTCAATAATCCTCCATCTAACTTTTGTTGAAACGTTTGTCCGTCAGCAAATGTAACTGCATCTGCGCTTGTTAATACATTTACTTCCTTTAATACTGCACCTGTACTTTCATCTAATAATTGAACTCTTACTTTATCTAAATTTGCCATTATATAATCATCCTTTCTTATTGACTGTTTTAATTATCATTTGCATAAATATTTAATTTTTAATATATCTTGTAATTAAGTTTCTACATTATAGACTTAATTGAGCGCGCTTAGCTTACTAGATATTCAAACGTAAATTTACAATCTCAACATATATATTATTTTTAGCTTCCTATTGAACTATTTTAATACCCATATTGGGACTTACCTTCACATTGTCTGCAAAGCCATTGGTTATTTTATCTGTTATTTTAAAATACAAAGTATCACTTGTTCTATCAGCTATAGCTGGCAGCGTCTCACTAATATACAATTGCATTTTCCCTGATAACTTAGTACTGACTTCTTGAAATTTTGACTGTAATATTTGTATATCTCCTTTAGTTGCAACTACTACATTTGGATCTATCTTAAGATCTATGCTGCTTGCATTGCTGACTTCTAGTACGATTTTTATGACTAAATCTTTTGTGCTTCCTTCTAAAATTGTTGGTTTATAGGTTTCTGATAATTTGGTGATTGCAATCATATCTCCAGCATCATCAAAAATACCAGCTTCTCTGATGAAAAATCCTCCATCGGCTGCTGGTATTACTGTTTCTACAACTATCCAGTTTTCATTTGATTCATCAACTGAAATTGCACTTATATTTCCTGACCAAACTTCTTTTACAATTGATGTTTGCTCCTCTGAAGGCTCATAATATGAGCCGTTTCCATCTCCAACTTTTAGGGTTTCAAAATTCACTTTACTGCCCGAAACTGCTGAAGCTGATAATTTTTTTCTCCCTAATTTTGTTAACATCGTATAAAATTTTTCTGCCAAATTAACTCATCTCCTTACTGGGATATATTGTTATGTTTTCTGAACCTGTACATTGGCTGATACTACTTTCCATTTTTCCGCTGGATTCAATATTTTTAGCAATCCACGGATAGACTGTCATAGTCTCTCCCATAATTGATCCTAAGCCATAGTACATTTGTGATTGATTTACGGATATTAGTTTATATTTAACGCCTAAATGTGCTGGCTTAGCTATTTCTATTGAGTCGTACAAGCTATCTAAAGCATAAGGAAAGCCTGTATCACTTATTAAATTTACTTGGAAATAGTATTCTGGATTATTCTGAATTATTTCAGCTTCTGAAACAAAGCTTTTACAAATCTGCTTTATTACTTCAACTGTTGTTGTGCCTTTAGAGTTAAGCTTTGCTAATACCCTTGCTCTTCTTTCTTCAATTGATTTAGCATTATTTGTAGTTATACCAACTCTTTTTTCCCATAGTTTCAAGCCCCATTCAGTTGCAGTTTGGGGCAAAATTTGCAGGAATAAATCTGAAATATCCAAGCCTAATTTATCAAATCTACTTCCGTAAGCATTAAATATTTCCTGGAAAATATAACTATTTTTTATTTCATCAATAACATAGCTCTTTAAATCATCTACTGATTGGTTTCCACTGTTTTCACTTGAAGTACTTGCACTCTTAATATTTTTAAATGCTTCTAAATCAGCTATATTATTCATAAGTTATCCCTCCCAAAGATGCCTTATCTTCATCAGCTGTAATTATATTTTTAGTATCATTGTTTATTTTCACTGAAGATATATCATTAACTCCAGCTGTCATTACTACCTTTGCCTCAACAGTATTTATTTTTACAACTCCGCCTACTGGAATTGTTTTTAAATAATTATCAAGAGACTCTTTTATATTGTCTTTAACATCCTTTATATCAAATCCATCTAATGCAGTAAGACCAAGTATATTAACATCAATTTTTAATGGATTTACTGATACTACAGTTACTGTGGCTCCTATTGGTGCCTTGCCACTTCCTTGACCATCTGCTGGATCTATATATTGTTTAACTTTTTGTACTATAGTATCATCTAGCTGAATTCCATTATTTCCTGCAACTATTACCTTTACAGTGCCATTTCCGTTCATTCCATTGCTTTTATCCCAAAGAGGCTTTACTTTCACATATTCAACACCAGATATCTGAAGTGCCCATTTTTCATAATCATATATATTCCCACTGCTGCTTTCTTCTCTTTCTTTAGATATTATTCTTTCTAATAAATTTTCACTAGTTTCAGTATCAGTTCCACTAGTAGTTGCACTTTCATTTTTCACACTAGTTATCCCATTTATTTTAATTGGTATTTCAACAATAGCATTAGCTGGAACATTATATTTAGAACCTATTTCTATTGCTTTAATTCCAAGTATGCATTTTCCATCTTTAATTTTTCCTTGAGATGTCACCTTATATTTTAAGCCTTCAACAGTTTGAACTACGCTATTTTCATATATTATAGAATTTTCTAACCCTAAAAAAGTCACTTGCCCCACTGAATATAAACCTTGCTTCCGCTCTAAGCCATGTCTTGCTGCATCTTTATTTATAAATTTATCATATTCCTCTTGAGGAACCTCTTGAGCTTCCTCACCAAATACTAATTTCAAAATTGTATCTAGTGCCTTATAATAATCCGCTATGGTTTTAGCAGATGGAGCAATAGCATCATATACAAAATATCCTTCACTTTTTGATATTCCAGAATCAATACTATCTAGCATTTGTGATCTTAAATTTTCTTCAGTATTATTTTCATACATCAATTGTCACCTCCCCACAATCAGTTATTGCTGTAAAAGTTATGGTTAAAATATCATTGTTTTTATCCACCTCAAAGTTTTTTACGCCTAATATGTGTTTATTTTCCTTTAAACATTCTAAAGTTAACCTTTTAGCCTCACTTTCGATTAAACTTTTACTGAACCCTTTACCAATTATTTTTTCAAATTCATTGCCATATGCATCGCTGTAAATCGGATACTTTCCTTTGCTGGTTTTAAGATCTTTCCATATCCATATTTTTAATGCTTCTATTCCTTCTACAATTTGAAATTTTCCATCCTTAAGTTTGAAATCATTTTTTTCAAAATCCCAAGCATATTCTTTAGGAATATCTGTGACCTTCTCTTCTTGTGAAAATGCCGCAAGTTTATTTGCCATGTTTAAATTTGTTTCAGGTAATATACTAGCCACTACATTTCACCACCTTACAAAGTATTATCCATGTTTGATTATCCTTAGTAGGCAATACTGCTAGCTCATCACCAATTTTAATTGTATCTAGAAAACTTACTGCAGTCCCATCAGTATTTGTTACTGACGCTTGTCTTGAATATCCCGATAATAAATAATCAGCTATATAAAGATCATCCTTATATAGCTGCAAATCATTTGTTTGAATTATTATTTCAGGAGGTGGAGAATTAACCTTAGCAATGCATATGGAAAGAGGATTACTTTCTGCACCTTTTCTTTTCATTAAATTTAACATTTTTACATATGGATCCATTAGCTATCAACCTCCTGTAAATCCATTTTGTTGCTTAAGCTTACTGTAAGCTTCATTGTATATTTTCCTGTTCCACATTCCCAGGTATGAGTATCAGCATTAACATAAAGAGTTGCATCTTTCAAAATATCTAAATACCATATTTTCGCCTTAACAGCATATCCTGTTAAACAGCTATAATTGCCAATGGCTTCAATTTCTATTTCTTCACTGAAGCCATATAACTTATTTTGTGCTACTTCATATGTGTTGTTCTCATCTTCCACTGTGTACGATGTCTGAAAAACACCATATCTTTTTACAAGCTCTGAATTTTCCACTTGATCTACGTAGTTATTGTTAACATCGAAAATTTTTACTCTGTTTATCATATTTTCTAGGGAATCTTTGTAACTCATATCTATTATGTTGTTATTGTACAAATCCACATTAGCAGATTGAAGCAAATAATCTGATATTATTTGCCCCTTCTCAATTACATTGAACGTATCAGCTTTCATAATAGGAACATATTGTTTTCCATTTTGCTTGCTAACTTCACTATAGCACTGCATTATTATGCTATAATAACTCTTATCTATACATAGTCTACCTATCGGCATTCCAGTTACCACTACATCACCAACTTTGATGTTTAATTCCTCACAAGCTTTATATACAACATTTTCTGGAGACATATTCTTAATATTCATACTTGTTGATGAACTCATAATGAACCTCATATAATCATAACAAGTAAAAGTTTCTTCTTGATTTGAACTTCCTAAAGTCCTATCTACAACTTCACCTCTAAAAATTTCTCCATAAGTTTCATCTACAATCTTTATTAATGTTCCTGGACATATTTGAACTCTAGGCTGATTTATATCTGATAAGGAATATAACATACTAAATGAACATTTTCTTGCAGGCTGATCTATTGATGCTGATAATTCAATACTTTTGCAAACTGGAGTTATATCTGTTAAAAGCCAGCCTTCATATAAGCTGTATATTTTAATCATATATTACCACCCAATATATTATTTACATCAGTTAAACTAAAACTTGCCCCCCACTGACCTACAATTTTTTCATTTAACTTCAATGCCTTATACTGCTTTAATGCTAATGTAAAGTTTATATCTCCAGTTCCATCATTTTCTCCATACTCAAAAGTTTCTATAGAGAATAGATCATTGATATCTGTGTTTGTAAGTATGACTCTTATTGGCTTTTTACTTTTTCTCCAAGCTTCTATTTGTGCAACGCACTCAAATGGTTTAGGAATATCAGAATATGCACAAAATTTATATTTATGGGCAGGAAAAAAGCTCTCAAAAGATATTTCTGAAAGCTTTGAATCTCCTAATATATTTATTTCTCCAATTGATTCTACACTAACTACTGAATTGTTGTTAGCTAGTTTAAGTGAATAACTAGAAGGTGGTACAGGAAGTTGTAACCATGTATCGTCTTGATTAAACCAAAATTCTATCATTTAAAAATACCTCCTAACTCATTCCAAGAGCCGTTTGACTCAATTTATTGGCGAGAGCTGTTGCAATTTTATCTATATCGCTTTCTTCTCTAATTATTATGGAATCTGCAAGCTTTGCTATTGTTATTGCAAATCCATTTTGTGCGCTATCATCCTTAGTTAATCCAGAAGCTCCTTTAAATCCTTGGCTACTAGTCTTGTTTCCTGATGATAAGTTTTTATTTACACCAGTTTTTATTCCTACTGCAAGATCTTTAATTGGTTCAGTTACTAAATGAGTATTAACCTTAATGCCACGACCCATGCCTTTTAAAAAGTCTGGCATCCATGTTTCATAATCTGTAAGAGGTCCTTTATCTGGAACTGAGAAATGAAGAAATGCTCTTATCCTATCTGCAACACCTGAAATAGCATCTTCAATATAACCCACTGCTCCTTTTATACCATCTACAATTCCCATTATCATATCTTTCCCCCAACTAATTGCAGTTTTAGCCACATCTTTAAATACTGCACCTATTGAATTTAATATATTTCTTATAATATCTATGGCACCATTAAATACTGTTCCCACAGTACTTTTTATAGTATTCCATGCGCCTGACCAATCTCCATTTATAACTTGCATTACAGTTTTAATCACTCCTGTTATTACGTTAAGTACAGTCATGATTACTGTTTTAATTATGTTAAATGCTGAAGACACTACTGTTTTTATAGTCTGCCCATGAACATTCCAAAAGGCCATTATCATATTTAAAGCAGTGCTTATGACAGTTTTAATTGCTGTCATAACAGTTGTAATAGTTTGTTTTATACGTGGCCAGTTAGACATCACAAAGCTTATTAATTTACTAAAAATTTGAATAGCAAATGTTAATACTGGTTTCAATATTGAATTCCAAACTGATTGGATTCCTTTAAATACATTTTCAATTATACTCTTTATTTTAGGCATATTAGCTTGAATAAAGGTTACTATTGATTTAACTACTGCTATTATCTTACTAATTGTCTGTGTCACAATATTTCCAACCTTAGGTCCAAATAAATTAGTAAATAAAGCTCCTATTCCTTGAGCTGCACTTCCAGTTTTCTTGAAGGTGTCTATTGCAGCTTTTACAGCACCTGAAATTTTATTAAATACTCCCATAACTATATCTCTTATTCCACCAAAATTTGTAGCAAATGCAACTGAAAGTAATCCAACTACTCCAATTACTATTTGAAGAGGTAATGGCAATTTAGTAAAGATTCCAAATATAGATGAAAAGCTCTTTGAAACTACACCTTTAATTTTTTCAAAACTTCCTGCTAGTCCCTGTAATGGTGTTGATAGAGACGGAGTTAACGCACCAACTTTTCCCATTGATTGTTTAGCTATATTCAAGACATTAGAACCCTTAGCTCCAATTCCAGCTGATTTTACAGTCTTTGATGCTTTAGCACTATTTAATTTTGGAATTTTTTGAGCTACTTTTGAGGCCCGTTTTCCTATACCGTCAGTAGCCTTTTTAACCAAATCATTATCCTTAAAGGTTTTAAACAAATCGGATACAGTACTTTTTACATTTTTAATCTCATCTTTTGCATTTATAAAATTAGTTGCCAAGTCTTCAACAGTTTTTGATGCATTAGATATTGATTTAACTACCTCTTTAGCCTTCTGTCCAATATTTTCAATAGATCTTTCCCCAGTGTTATTTGTAAAGGCTTGTATTAAATCTGAAACAGACGTTCTTACATTTCCTACTGCATCTTTTGTATTATTAAAGCTGTTTTTTACTTTACCTACTGATTCTGATGCTTTAGTTATTGCTTGTACGCTTTCTGTTGCTTTTGAAGCCACTGGTGCTAGACCTTCTATTGCCTTTTTAGTTTTCTGAACTCCACCAACAGCCTTTCCTATTGCTTCTCCACCCTTATTCAAGACTCCTGATACTTTACCTCCATTGGATTTAGGAAATTTCTGAGATACTTTTGAAGCCTGTTTTCCTATAAAATTAATAGATTTTTTACCTAAATCAGTACCTGCAAAAGCCTTATACAAATTAGATGCAGTGTTTTTTACATTTTCAATCTCATCCTTTGTATTTTTAAAACTAGTTTTCATGTCTTTAGCTGCTTTTGATACATTAGATATTGATTGAACCACCCCTTTAGCTTTTTCTCCAATATTTTCAATAGATCTTTCCCCAGTATTATCTGTAAATGCTTGTATCAAATCAGAAACAGCTGATCTTGTATTTCCTACTGCATCTCTTGTATTTTTAAAGCTACTTTCGAGTTTATCCACTGATTCTGATGCTTTAGTTATTGCTTTCACACTTTCAGATGCTTTTGAAGCTACTGGTGATAGACTATCAATTGCCTTTTGAGCTTTTTGAGCTCCATCAATAACTTTTAATAATGCTGAATCTAGTTCAAACGGCATTAATCATCACCTCCTGAATACAAGGCTTCCATTTGTTTCATTTTATCTTCAACTTCTTGTTCAATAAAAGCACTGATGATAATCTTTTCTCCAAATCCCCTATTAATTGTTTCTGCTGGCCACTTACCATGAAGTTTCCAGCAGTAATATAGGAGATTAACAGTTTCATCAGTGCTTATGAGTTTTTTATATCTTCTTTTTTATTAGTAGATTCTACTCCTGAAATTTCAGTTACAGTATCTGCTAAAATATCAACTTCACCAGGTAAGAAAATCTTATTCATAAGTTCCTTTGGTGTTGGAGCTTTGAAATGTTTCATAAGCTCTTCTGATCTAAGCTCTGGCACCCCTGCAAGAACTGTTTCTATCTTTGCCTGTGCTGTTGCAAATCCTTGAATATTTCCTTTCTTATCTACTTGAAGCACTCTTTCCTGAATTTCATTGTATCTCTCCATGGAAATAGCATTACATGTAAATGTAATCTCCATATTTCCAAGTTTAGCAAGCTTAAGCTTTACCTCCTTAGAAGGCACCTCAATTTTGCCAGCATCTATTTTTAATAATTGTTCAACTAAATTCATAACTTTCATCTCCATTTCAAATTTAATAAAATTATAGATAAACAATGTGTAATCTAAGCTTATTCAATTAACGTTTTTCTTAGTTCTTCTAACTATAAGTCTAGTTATTAAATTGCATATCTATAATTCAGTAATTTTTTATTTCCTTGTCATTACTTTATTTTTACATACCTTAAGCAAATATCTACATTAGAAATCGAAAATATTTTTGTGTAGCAGGCATTTGAAAATAAGCTGATGAAGGTTCTTTGCGACAGGTTGTTGCACTTTAGCTTGTCCATTCGAATTATTGGAGCATGCTAAAATGAGTACAACCTGTCATTTAGAACCTTCCAGCGAAATTTTCATAGTCCTGCGTAACAAAAATATTTCCGATTTCGGCAGACTATTGCTTAACTATAGTTTTATTGTGGTTCTATTAAATCTAAGAAATCATAGCCTGAGAAAGTAAATGCAATTGTATCTTCAACATTCTTTTTAACTTCCCAATCTGCCAATGTTAATTCATCAAAAGTAACATCTTTAAGTACCACTCTTTCAGCCCCTACTGAATCTGGATCAGCTAATTTAGAAATTATAGTACATACAGTTTGCTTTCCTTGTTTTATGTTATCTTTCATTAAAATTGCCATTCTTGATGATATATGATGTAATTTCAATGTTCCCTTTCCTTCTATACCCGTTACTTTACTTCTCTTCCATAAATCCCTTGTAAAGTTAACATCTACCTTTGTTAAAGTGACTTTTGCTTGAAGAGCTGACACCTCTGAAACATATTCTCCATTAATCCAAACTTCTCCCCAAGTTCCATTTATAATATCCTTTGCTTGTGGCATAATAATTACCTCCTTGTATAATCTAGCTATAACATTTGATAGAAAACTAAATACATTTCTAACGAACATTACAACTTAAA